>JBFEWA010000013.1:0-19358 GCA_041546605.1 Bermanella sp. | reverse complement strand
CAAGGCGATCAAGGCGATCAAGGCGATCAAGGCGATCAAGGCGATCAAGGCGATCAAGGCGATCAAGGCGATCAAGGCGATCAAGGCGATCAAGGGGTCAGAGTACTTGATTCTCAAAAAATCCCAAGGACTTTCTATCACCACCATGACTATTACGCCTAACGCCTATCTTCTCTTCAATGATCCGCTTGAACTTATCATCACCTAACACCCATTCCTTTTGTAACGCCCCCCTAATTTCTTGTAAATCAAGCTCAGCCCGTAGGTTGGAAAAGCGCAGCGCCTTCCGACCTAAGAATTTCACTAAAATGAAAAAGCCAGCTTTCGCTGGCTCTTCATTTAACATATTGGACCCAAGCAAACCCTAAAGCGTATGGGTAGGCCTGTCTGAATTCAGCGCCCCCGCTAAATGGGTCTCGATCTTATTGCGGGCAGTATTGTTCTCCGCAAACTGCACCCCTACCCCTGCGGCCTTGTTGCCTTGTGCCCCCTTTGGGGTGATCCAAATCACTTTGCCTGCCACTGGGATCTTCTCTGGCTCATCCATAAGGTTCAGCAGCATGAAGACTTCATCGCCCATGGCGTAGTTTTTATTGGTTGGGATAAACAAACCACCATGCTTAATAAACGGCATATAGGCGGCATACAAAACTGCTTTATCTTTAATGGTTAAGGATAAAATGCCGTTACCCGGCCCTAATTTAGGCGCCATATTTTATTGACCTTTCTTATTCTAATACTGCAAATTAATGAGCAGATTGCCCCAATAAACCCAACCAGTCAATGAGCAGGGCTTCTGTCATCATTGTGGTGTTTGGGTTTGCCTGACTGCGATAGGCCTGTTGGGCTTCGCTGAGTCGCGTTAATGCTTGTTCGATTTGCCCATACTGGGCTTGCCGCGCCACTTGCTGACTTTGCTCTGCTAATTCTGCCAGGGCCAAACCGTCACCACTCAAACCGGCTTTTTGTTTTTGTGCGTCCAATAATAACCCATAAAACCATTGCAAGATGTTCTGCATATCCCAGTTTTTCCACTTACTGAGCAGCTCATTCCATTGCACCTGGCGATTTTGCAAGTCCACCATGTTCTGACAAAACTGCATGTATTGCACATGCACCTCTTGCTCGATCATGTCGATGGCTTTTAATGGCGCACCGGCGGCCAGTCTTAACACGCTGGCTGCCGCTTGTTCGTTTAGCTGGGCGCTATTATTTTGCAGCACCCAATTTAAGCCTTGGTTAAAACTTGGGCCATGGACTGCAAAGTGCTGACAACGACTTTTAATGGTGGCCAACAAGCCACTGGGCTGATGGCTGTATAACAGCAGAGTTATATTGGCGCTGGGTTCTTCTAAGCTTTTTAGTAACGCGTTGGATGCGTTCACATTCATGGCTTCGGCTGGGCCCAGCAACACCACTTTGCTATGGCCTTTTTGTGCAGTGGTATTAACGAATTCCGTCACCTTACGCACTTGCTCGATCTTGATTTGCTTGCCCTTTTCTTCTGGCTCCACCATTAATAAATCAGGGTGGGTGCCCGCATTAAATAAGTGACAGCTGGAGCATTCACCACAGGGCGAACCTTGGGATTGAGAGCACAACAAAAGCTGACTCAACTCGCGTAAATACACGCGCTTGCCTAGACCTTCTTGCCCCACTAATAAAAGCGCATGCCCTAGTCGTTGTTTGGCATACTGCTGCAATATTTGCTCACTGATAGGAGCGATCCAAGGTAAGACGTTGGCTACTTTCATGGGGACGTCTCTAACAATCGCGCCAGACAGGTTTCAATTTGAGCCTGCACGTTCTCTAGAGTTTGCGTGGCATCCACAATTTCAAAACGTGGTGCCGCATTGGCCCTTTGCAAAAACATGTCGCGCACGCGATTAAAAAACGCCAAGTCTTCGGATTCAATGCGATCCGCCGCCCCCCGTTTAGCGGCACGGGCGCGACCAATTTCAACCGGCGCATCCAACAGTAATGTCATGTCGGGTTGGAAATGACCGTGCACTAGGTTTTCTAATTGGGAAATAGTGGCCACATCCATCTGGCGACCACCACCTTGATAAGCATAAGTGGAATCCGTAAAGCGATCACAGATAACCCACTTACCCGCTGCAATGGCGGGTTTAATCACTTCATCTAGGTGTTGAGCACGGGCAGCGAACATCATTAATAATTCGGCATTATCCGAAACGTGACCACCATGCAGCAGCAAGTTGCGCAGTTGCTCACCCAACTCGGTGCCACCTGGCTCACGGGTGCTCACGTATTCAATATCGTTTGCTTGTAACCAGCTTTGAATGAATTCGATGTTGGTGGTTTTACCCACCCCTTCGATACCTTCAATAGTAATAAAACGGCCTTTCATACAATTATTCCGCCGGAGTGGAGCGATAGTCTTCGCTGCGCTTAAGAATTTGATAATGGCGCACGGCTTTATTGTGCTCTTCTAAGGTGGCGGAAAACTGATGACTGCCATCCCCTTTCGCCACAAAAAATAACTCCTCACCATCCGCAGGATGCAGTGCTGCATAAATGGCTTCACGTCCTACCATGGCAATCGGTGTTGGCGGCAAGCCTTTAATGCGATACGTATTGTAAGGGGTCAATTCGCGCAAATGTTTTTTGCGAATATTGCCTTTGTAACGCTCACCTAACCCGTAGATCACCGTTGGGTCGGTTTCCAAACGCATGCGCTTTTGCAAACGTCGAACAAACACGCCGGCAATTTGCTCCCGCTCTGCTGGCACCGCGGTTTCTTTTTCTACGATAGACGCCATGATTAACGCTTCGTATGGGGTTTTATACGGAAGATTCTCTTCACGCTCACGCCACTCTTCTGCCAATACGGTTTCTAAGCGAATTTGTGCGCGCACCAAGATTTCCGAGGCACGGGTATTAGAATGAAACAAATACGTGTCTGGGAAAAAGCGACCTTCTGGGTGCCCTTCTAATCCTAAAAACGGCATAAGCTCATTGATATCCGAGGGCAAGTCTTGAATTAACTTATCGTGGGCAGCAATGCGCGCTAACATTTCACGCACATTTTGCCCTTCTACCAAGGTGATTTTATATTGAACGGTTTTACCCGCCACTAACAAATCCAAAATATCCCAGCTATTCATGTCTGGGGTCAGTTCATATTCACCGGCTTTGGCCGAACGCCCTTTGCCGGTGACTTTGGCAATCAACATGATCCAACGGCCATCGCCCATCCATTCTTCTCGCTCTAATTTCGAGAAGAAACTGGACAAGGGTTTACCCTTTTCTAAACTGACAATTTTGTTTTCATCTATGGATAGTGGTCGTTGTAATTGATACACCCCATACACCATAAGAGCCAAAAACCAAATGAGTAGCATGGACATCAGCAACCCAAGGCGCTTATTCATAAATCTCTCCAGTCTGCCACGCCTTTAATATGGGCGCGGTTAACGTTCCTATTTTCAAATTACGATCCATCAAACGACCAATGGGAACAATACCTAACACGCTATTGGTCAAGAAGCCGTGTTGAACATCGTTCAAATCTTCAACTTTAATATCGCAAACGTGTAATTGAATGCCCAGTGTATCAATAAAATTCATCACATGCTGGCGCATAACCCCAGCCACACCGGACAAGTTAAGATTGGGCGTCACCAACTCACCTTGACGCTCAAAAAACACATTCGTCATAGTGCCTTCAATCACCCAGCCTAAATGGTTTTGCATGAGCCCTTCAAATGCTTGAGCACCCAATTCTTTTTTGGCCAGTACATTTTCTAAACGATTCAAATGCTTCATGCCCGCCAATTGCGGCTGAATGCCACACTGGGTATTCAGCAGAGCAACATCCACCCCTTGGGTGTAAATGTCTTCCTGAAGCGTGGGCGCTTGATTATAAAACACGGTGACATGGGGTTTGATATGGTCATGGTAAGCGTAACCGCGAGCGCTGTCTCCACGGCTGACAATGACTTTCATCACGCCATCGGCAACCCCAGATAAATCAGACAAACTATGGGCATAACTGGACAGCATATCCGCAAGATCATCCGCAGGAGGACGAATATTGAGTCGCGCAAGATCGCCACTTAAACGGGATACATGGGCAGACAAGCCCAATACTTGCCCACCTTGAATCTTCATGGTTTCAAACAAGCCATCGGCGAATTGAGCGGCTCGATTCCAGCCGTCCACTTCACCCAAATATTGCTGATTATCAATCACCCACACAGCGCATTAGACCTTACTAAAAATCAATGAGCCATTGGTGCCGCCAAACCCAAATGAGTTACTGAGCACATGGGTTAATTGCACATCCCGTGCGGTGTTGGCTACATAATCCAAGTGACAGCCATCTTCTAAATTGTCTAAATTGATCGTTGGCGGTACTTTATTATGCATTAACGCTTGAATGGCAAAAATGGCTTCTATGGCACCCGCAGCCCCAAGCAAATGCCCAGTCATAGACTTAGTCGAAGACACCAAAACGTGCTGACCAATGACCGTTTCAATGGCGCGACTTTCGGCCACATCACCGGCTGGCGTGGACGTGCCATGGGCATTCACGTATTGAATGTCTGTGCCGGTTAAGCCGGCATCGTTTAGTGCATTGGCCATGGCTTTAGCAGCGCCACTGCCATCTTCTGGCGGTGACGTCATGTGGAATGCATCGTCACTCATACCAAAGCCCGAAATTTCAGCCAAAATCGTTGCGCCGCGTTTTTTAGCTGCTTCGTATTCTTCTAATACTAATGCACCAGCACCGTCACCCAGCACAAAACCATCGCGGTCTTTATCCCATGGGCGTGAGGCTTTTTTCGGATCATCATTGCGCGTGGACATGGCTCGTGCCGCACAAAAACCCGCCATACCACTTGGGGTACACGCGGCTTCGGCACCGCCTGCGATCATCACATCCGCATCGCCATAGGCAATGGTTCGGGCAGCATAACCAATATTATGAGTACCTGTGGTACAAGCGGTTGAGATGGCAAAATTCGGCCCAGTAAAGCCATACAACATGGCTAAATGGCCAGACAGCATATTCACAATGGACGCAGGAATATAAAACGGACTCACGCGACGTGGCCCAGAATTTAATAATTGAGAATGGTTGGCTTCGATAGTACTCAAACCGCCGATGCCCGAGCCCAATGCACAACCAACACGATCAGATTCGTAACCGGCTTCTAACAAGCCAGCCTGAGCAACCGCTTCAGCACACGCCACTAAGCCGTACTGAATAAAGATATCCATTTTCTTGGCATCTTTTGGGGTGATCACATCGTTTAAAGAGAAGTCTTTGATGGTGCCCGCAAATTGCGTGGCCAATGCAGACGGGTCGAAATGGGTAATGGTTTCAATGCCACTTTGACCTTGAATCAAAGCCTGCCAAGTGGATTGTGCATCATTTGCCAGTGGCGTTACCGCCCCTAACCCGGTTACAACAACACGACGCTTTGCCATAGCCCTTCCCTTCTTATTATTCATGCATCAATTGGTAGAAACAAAAAAGCCGCCTATTGAGGGGCGGCTTTGACATCGGCGCTTAACAATTAAATGTGAGCAATGATGTAGTCGATCGCTTCTTGAACTGTTGTCAGTTTTTCAGCGTCTTCGTCTGGAATTTCAGTTTCAAATTCCTCTTCAAGCGCCATTACTAGTTCAACCGTGTCTAAAGAGTCTGCGCCTAGGTCTTCAACAAAGCGAGATGTACCTTTCGCTTCATCTTCTTTAACACCTAGTTGTTCACAAACAACTTTTTTTACGCGTTCTTCAATGCTGCTCATAATTTATCCTATTTATTGTATAGAGCTTGTATGCCCTACAAGGCCTGACCAATTGAGGGCCGTATTATACCCCTCTTTAATCAGGGGTAAACCTAAGTTTATCGCCTTGTAGGTAGAAATCATAAATGCTTCACAAAGCCATTTAGGACCCTAACGTCTTGATTATTAAGTATTTAATAACACAATGGAAATAAAACTAGCTCATTAGTGCCAAATTTTGACAGCCAATGGCCGTTTTACCCCATATTTAGGCCACCATTCACACCTAATACTTGTCCAGTGATGTAAGCCGCATCATCAGACGCTAAGAAGCGCACGGCTTTGGCAATCTCATCCGCTTCGCCATATCGACCCAATGGAATGTTCGCCATCATGGCCTGCTTTTGATCTTCCGTCAGTTCATGGGTCATATCGGTTGCAATAAACCCAGGGGCTACCGCATTCACCGTAATACCACGACTGCCCAATTCGTAGGCAAGAGATCGAGTAAAGCCTTCAATACCGGCTTTTGAAGCGCAGTAGTTGGCTTGCCCAGGGTTCCCCATGGCACCCACCACGGAGCTAATATTCACAATTCGACCCCAGCGCTGTTTCATCATGCCTTTTAAGAAGGACTTGGTTAAGCGAAACGCACCGCTTAAATTGGTTTCGATGACGCTATCCCAATCTTCGTCTTTCATGCGAAGCATTAGGGTGTCTTTGGTAATACCCGCGTTATTCACCAACACAGACACCGCACCAAGGGCATTCACCTGCTCAGTAAATTGCGCACAACTATCTTTATCCGCAAGATTCAACACAAATGCCGTGCCTTGCTCACCCAAGTACTCTTTGATTGCTGCCACACCGGACTCTGAAGTGGCAGATGCCACCACATAGTAGTTTGCTTCTACCAATGCCTTAGCAATCGCTTGACCAATACCGCGACTGGCACCTGTTACAACGGCGATGGATTGTTGCATATTCTTTCCTCTAAACAGCTTGTAGTGTTTCCACCGAGTGTACGGTTTGGCTATTCAGCTGTTTCGCAATTCGTTTGTTTAAACCGGTTAATACCTTACCTGGGCCTACTTCTATCAGGTTTTCTACCCCGTTGTCAGCTAACTGTAAAACAGATTGCGTCCAACGTACTGGGCTTGCGATTTGCTTAACGAGATTTTCACGAATTTGCTGAGCGTCTTGCTCGAATGTGTTAGTAGCGTTTTGCAGTACAGGAATACTTGGATTCACCACTTCAAACTCTGCCAAATACGCTTTAAATGCTTCCGCTGCTGGCTCCATTAACGCACTGTGGAATGGACCACTTACCGGTAACAACATGGCACGCTTGGCACCGGCTTCTTTACACGCCACAACCGCACGCTCTACCGCTTCTTTGTTACCCGCAATCACCAACTGACCAGGACTATTATAGTTTGCCGCTTGAACCACTTGCCCTTGCGCACTTTGCTCACAGATGGCTTCCACTTTTGCATCATCCATACCCAAGATAGCAGCCATGGCACCCACACCATTAGGCACCGCTTGTTGCATTAACTCACCACGACGACGAACCAGCAGTAACGCATCTTCAAAACGTAATGCACCGGCACATACAAGGGCTGAGTATTCACCCAAACTGTGTCCAGCCATGACATCCGCTTTAATGGCACCGTTAAGTGCGCGCCAAGTGGCCACTTCAACCGCCACTAAAGCTGGTTGCGTATTATTGGTGCTATTAAGATCTTCTGCAGGACCATTTAAAATCAGATCACTTAATTTAAAACCCAACACATCATCGGCTTGTTGTAAGGTTTCTTTTGCAATGGAATATTCAGAGATCACATCGGCAAGCATGCCAACACTTTGAGAGCCTTGTCCGGGGAAAACGACGGCATTTTTAAACATATTCATTTCCTGAATGGCATTATTTTTAGAAGAGAGGAATATTTTTTAATTCAGAAGGGTTTTATAACATTTCACTGTCGAGCATTTCAGCTATTTGTTGTAATAATTTGTTTTTAGCCAGTAAATAAGCACCATCAATGGCACTGGCGAAAGCAGCGGCTTGAGATTTACCATGGCTTTTAACCACAATCCCTTGCACTCCCAGCAACACACCACCACTTTTTAAGTCTGGCTCAAACGCTAATCTTAAACCATCCAAAATAGGCACGGCGATCTTGCCTACTAAGCGTGTAAATAGATTTTTTTGGAAGGCTTCTCGAATCAATTGCACCACATATTTCAATAGACCTTCGCTGGTTTTAAGCGCGATGTTACCGGCAAAACCATTGGTCACAATGACATCTGCGATGCCCTTGTATAAATCATCCCCTTCCACATAACCCACATAGTTTAGGGTTTCGGATTCTTTCAATGAGGCATTGGCTAAACGAATGTCTTCATTGCCTTTAATTTCTTCGCTGCCAATATTTAACAACGCAACTTTAGGATTTTTAACCCCACCAATGGCCGACGCATACGCACTGCCCATGACGGCAAACTGATGTAAATTCTCAGAGTCACATTCCACATTGGCGCCCAAATCCAGCATATAACTAAAACCAGACAAATGCGGCAAACGCGCAATCAAGGCTGGGCGATCAATACCCAAGATGGTTTTTAGTACATAGCGAGAAATCGCCACTAGCGCACCCGTGTTACCCGCACTCACCAACGCCTGTGCTTCTTCGTTATGTACCGCATCAATGGCCAATCGCATGGAGGATTGTTTTTTGCGTAATGCAGACGAGGAACGTTCGCCACCACTGATGACTTCATCTGTGTGCACGATTTTTAAACGAGAACTAGCAATAGACTGATGTAAAAATGGGTCTAACTTGGCGCGATTGCCAAACAGGATAATAGATAAATCGGGGTGTTTTTCGAGGGAGGATAGCGCAGCGGGAACAGTCACGCGGGGACCGTGATCCCCGCCCATTGCGTCAATGGCAATGGTGACCATAATTAGTTGTCTTGAACTTCAACAACTTTACGACCGCGGTAGAAACCATCAGCAGTCACGTGGTGACGGATGTGAGTTTCACCTGAAGTTGGATCGATAGACAATGCACGAGTAGTTAGTGCATCGTGTGAACGACGCATACCGCGACGTGAACGAGATTTTTTGCTCTTTTGAACAGCCATTCGGGCTCTCCTACTATTTCTTTAATTGCTCAAGCACACTAAACGGATTGTTCGGCGCTTCTGTTTCAACCGGTGCTGCTTCTTCTTGAGTGTGGACTAAATCATGATCACCACATTTATCGTGATAAGCATACATAGGCAAACTCAAAATCAACTCATCTTCGATCACGGGCAGCAGTTCTAAGGATTCAGCATCGGCAATAACGGGTTCGTATTGCTTATTTAAATGCTTAGCCTGCTCATCGCTAAAAACGATTCCGAGCTCAAAGTCAGTGGCTAACGCCACGTCAACCGGGTTCATGCAGCGCTGACACGTCATGCGTACATGGGCGTGACACTTACCACGCAACAAGGCGGTGCCTTGTTCATCGTGCCCAAATTGAATCTCAACTTGAGCTTCACCACTGTCATCCTGTAGAAAGTCTTGTAAACGCTCTAACTTGGATACCGCAATGGAACCGCTGAATTCAGCTTCTTGTTCCACGCTTTTGAGCGGATCGACTCGTACTGGAAATAAACCCTGGTTCATAGTGCGCGCAATGGTACTCATGGGGTTAGGCTATGTCAAAACTATTTGACGATTTTTCAAGTAAAATCAAGCACAAACCCCTATTTTAGACTAATTGGCGTGTTGGATACGCCAAATGCCGTAGCAATGGCTTTCCCCATGGATGCACCAAGGCGCCCCACTAAGGCTTCGAACGGGGTTGGCTGAGGGGTAAAATCCACGATTTTCTCCGCCCCAACCAGCTCACGAGCCACATAACTGGAGCTGCCTAGGCCATCTACTAAGCCCAAAGACAAGGCTTGTTCGCCAGTCCACACCAAACCACTAAACAGCTTAGCATCTTGCGCCAACTTGTCGCCTCGACCTTTCTTAACCTGCTCAATAAACTGATTATGGGTAGTCGCCAACACGCCTTCCCAAAATGCTTTTTCTTCTTTATTAAGCGGTGTGAATGGATCAAGGAATGCCTTGTGCTCACCCGCTGTAAACTGACGACGCTCCACCCCTAGCTTATCCATGGCTTCAACAAAGCCAAAACCTGAGCCCACCACACCAATGGAACCCACCAAACTGGCTTTATCGGCATAAATCTCATTGGCCGCTGCGGCGATGTAATACGCACCCGATGCCCCAAGATCTGAAATAACCGCATAAACCGGCACCTCAGGGTGCAAATCACGTAAGCGCATAATCTCATCGTACACATAACCAGACTGCACAGGAGAGCCACCCGGACTATTGATGCGCAACACCACAGCTTTGGTGCCGTCTGCATCGAACGCGTTGCGCAGGCCAGTGACAATTAAATCAGCAGACGCTTCTTCGCCATCCGCGATAACCCCTTTTACTTCAACCAAGGCAGTAAACTCACCATCCACGCCTAGATCGCTTGTATCCACATTGCTCGGCGCAAAAATCGCCAAAGCAATAAATAAGTAAGCAAAAGTCATAAGCTTAAAGAAGATACCCCAACGGCGGGCGCGTCTCTGCTCTACGTTTATGCTGCCCACCACTTTTTCAATGAGCTTCCACTCTTTATCGGATTGCGGGCGATCCACTGGGTCCTGATACATAAAACTCCCTAGTTCACTTTTATATTTATCTTATTTGAATGCGATTTTTTAACCTCAAGCCAAGCCGCCAACTCTTGTAAATTGTGCACCATGTGCAATGGTCGGCTCAGTTTTAATTTCTCAATATCATGGGCGCCATGGGTAATGGCAATGGAATCCATACCTGCGTTATGGGCCATATCTAAATCAAATTGGGTATCCCCCACCATGAGCATATGCTCAACATCCACCTCTAATGACGAAGACAATTCATGCAGCATTAAAGGATGAGGCTTGGATTTGGTTTCATCGGCACAACGGGTGTCATCAAAGATATGCCCTAACTGGAATTCTTCAAGGGCACGATTCAAACCTTCCCTGCCCTTACCTGTGGCCACGGCTAATTTAAGCCCACTTTGCTTAATGCTTTCAAACAAATCATGGGCAAATTCAAACAGCACCATATCTGAGCGCTGCTCCGCCACATAATGCACACCGTATTGCTTGGCCATGGATTTAATCAGCGTGCGCTCACCAGTTATTTCAGGCCATAAAGCGGCGATGGCCTCTGGCAAGCCCAATCCGATGATTTGCTTCACTTCGTATTCAGTACGAAACGGTAAATCATGATCCTGCGCAGCACACTGCATAGATTCCACGATACGACTGGCCGAATCCACCAGAGTTCCATCCCAATCAAATACGACGGCTTTATATTTCATTTAATACATCAACACTTATTTCAATTAATTAACAGGCGACAAAGATGCCAAGAACGCCTCAAAGGTCGAATCCAACGGCGCTTCTAATTTTAAGGTTTCCTTGGTTTGCGGATGCACAAACTTCAACGATTTAGCATGTAAAAACAATCGTTTCGCCCCCTGATTTCGCGCTTGTTTTAGCTCGTCATCCGTGGCGTATTTTTCATCACCCACAATGGCATGGCCGGCAAATTGGCAATGCACACGGATTTGATGGGTTCGCCCTGTTACTGGCTCCGCATTTACCAAGGTGAACCCTTCATAGCGACGCTCCAACGAATAACGGGTATGACACGGCTTGCCCTGTTGCGACACCCTGACGATGCGCTCACCAGATTGCAGCTCATTTTTAATTAACGGTGCCGTCACCTCTTTCATGTGTTTAGGCCAAACACCATATACCAAAGCCCAATAGCGCTTTTGAATGCCAGACTTCTTTTGCAACATGTCGTGCAGGGCCACCAACACAGAGCGCTTTTTAGCCACCAGAATCACACCCGAGGTATCCCGATCCAAACGATGCACCAGCTCTAGACGCTTACTATCAGGACGAATCACCCGCAAAGCCTCGATTAAGCCCAGGCTAATACCGCTCCCCCCGTGTACCGCCATTCCCCTGGGCTTATTCACCGCAATTAGGTAGTCATCTTCAAATATAATGGCCGATTCAATATCCGCGGCTAGGCGATCCGGCACGTTTTCCACTTTATTCTCTTCTTTTACGCGTACCGGAGGGATACGCACAAGATCCCCTTCCTTGAGCTTATAATCAGGCTTGGTGCGGCCTTTGTTCACGCGAACCTCGCCCTTACGGATGATTCTGTAGAGCATAGACTTAGGCACACCCTTAATCCGTGACATCAGGAAGTTATCAAGGCGCTGCCCCGCATAATCTAGGCTGACCTCCTCAAAAATGACACCACGTTTAGAATTTTCAGACATATAAAACTCGTAGTTAAGAAAAACCGGTTTGACGCCTTGCTAATCTTTGCTATATTCAGCCATTCCGGTCGTACCCAGGGCTAAAGCGCCCCATACAACATTGGGCCCGGATGATAACGTAAGTTTGGGAATGTTAGATATAAACTTCCCGGAATTTTGGCATTTAGCGGCAAAAAACGCCGTTAAATAAGAAAAATGATACGTTCTGATTAAGCAAGGGGTCTTGCTAAATCAGCTTATGTTTCGTGTCGGTGTTAGCAAATTCACGATAAATAGAGCTAAACACCCCTGCGTGGAAGCAGTCAATCCAGAGTCGGTATAGAAATCCACGCAAAGCACGCATAAATATTTTGATTAGCTCAACCCTTGTGTTTCATATCAGAACCACATAAATATGAGCTCTAGAAGTTAATGAAAAGAATGCTAATTAACGCAACTCAGTCAGAAGAGTTGCGTGTTGCGCTAGTTGATGGCCAACGCCTATACGATTTAGATATTGAACCTACAACCCGAGAACAAAAGAAAGCGAACATCTATAAGGGTAAAATCACCCGCATAGAGCCTAGCCTTGAAGCGGCTTTCGTGGACTTTGGCGCTGAGCGTCATGGTTTCCTTCCTCTTAAAGAAATCTCTCGCGAATACTTCAAATCCAATACCTCTGGTCGCCCGAACATCAAAGAAGTGATCGAAGAAGGCCAAGAAGTCATCGTTCAAGTAGACAAAGAAGAACGTGGTAACAAGGGTGCAGCCCTAACCACCATGATCAGCCTAGCTGGCCGTTATTTGGTGTTAATGCCAAACAATGCCCGCGCCGGTGGTATTTCTCGTCGAATTGAAGGTGATGAGCGTAACCAAATCCGTGACGCCATGCGTGATGTGACCGTACCTAACAACATGGGCGTCATCGTACGTACCGCAGGTATTGGCCGCGCTGCTGAAGACCTACAATGGGATTTAGATTACCTATGCCTACTTTGGGATTCCATTAAAGGCGCATCTGAAAACCGCAAAGCCCCTTGCCTTCTACTACAAGAAAGCAACGTGGTGATTCGTGCTATTCGCGATTACCTTCGTCAAGACATTGGTGAAGTGCTAATTGATGACAAAACTGTGTTCGAAGAAGCCCTAAGCTTCGTTCAGCACGTGATGCCTCAGTACGAAAACAAAATCAAACTATACGAAGACAGCACCCCACTGTTCAGCCGCTACCAAATCGAAGCGCAAATCGAAACGGCGTTCCAGCGTGAAGTGAAACTCCCTTCAGGCGGCTCTATTGTTATCGATACCACAGAAGCCTTGATCTCCATCGACATCAACTCTTCTCGCGCCACCAAAGGCTCTGACATCGAAGACACTGCTGTTAATACCAACCTTGAAGCGGCTGACGAAATTGCTCGCCAATTACGTTTACGCGACATTGGTGGTTTGATCGTGATCGACTTCATCGACATGATGTCTAACAAAAACCAACGTGACGTTGAAAACCGCGTTAAAGACGCCCTAGAAATTGACCGCGCTCGCGTTCAAGTGGGTCGCATTTCTCGCTTTGGTCTACTGGAAATGTCTCGTCAGCGCCTACGTCCATCACTCGGTGAAACCAGTGGTCACGTTTGCCCTCGCTGTGTTGGTACAGGTTTTATCCGCGACATGCGCTCTTTAAGCTTGTCACTTCTGCGTTTAATCGAAGAAGAAGCCAGCAAAGACAACACTGCACAAGTTCGCGCCGAAGTACCACTTGAAGTGGCTTACTTCCTAACCAACGATAAACGTGCAGACGTTATGGCCGTTGAAAAGCGCCATGAAGCACAAATTCTGATTATCCCTAACCCGAACTTCCATACTCCACACTTTGAAGTATCCCGTGTTCGTACCGGCGACAATCAAGTTGATCAAGTAAGCTTTGAAATCAACTACGAACAAGAATTAGCGGTAGAACAAAGCTCTCAAGCGAAAAAAGAATCTGCAGCAGTTCAAGCTGTTTCCTCTGCTCGCGCGCCTGCACCTAAAGCAGCAAAAGAGCCAGGTGTTCTTAGCAAGATTGCTACAGCCATCGCAGGTTTATTCAAATCAGATGACAAACCAGCTAAGAAAGGCAAAAAAGGTAACGGTAAAAACAACAACCGTAATCGCAATGCCAGTGGTAATGGTCGTAACAACCCACGCCAAAACAATCGCAATAACAACAACCGTCGCAACGACAACAAAAAAGATGTGCGCAGCAATCGTAAAAACGATAAGCCACAAGCGGAAACTCGTAGCGAACGCCCTCGTCGTGAGCGCCCTGAAAACCGCAACAACGAGCGCAGTGAAAACCGTAGCGAAAACCGTAACAATGAGCGTGATGACAATCGCAATCAAGGCAACGCACGTCGTCGCAACCGCAATCAACAGCCAAGCAAGCTTGATGAAAACGTTGCACGCAAAGTAGAAGATGTTGCTGCTAAACCTGTTTCTGCCGAAAAAGAAACCGTTAAAGCAAAAGCACCTGAAGCTAAGCCAGAAAATACCAACATAGCGCCAGTGGCTGCACAAAGCCAAGCGCCAAGCGTAAAAGACGCTGCGCCTGTGAAAGCTGAACAAGTAAAACCTGTAGAAACTGCCAAACCTGAACAGGCAGAAGCAAAACCGGTTGAAAACACAGCACCGCAAGAAAAAGCGGTTAAAGCAGAAGCCCCTGCTGCCAACACTGAATCAACTAAACCCGTTGAGTCAACTGAGGCTAAAGCAGAAGCTCCTCAAGCCGCTGAGAAAAAAGTCGAAGCTGCACCTGCTAAACAAGAGCCAGCGGCTGCTTCTGCCCCAGCACAGGCAAACGAAGCAACGACCTCATCCGCGCCAAAGCGTGCCTATAACGACCCAAGGGAAGTGAAGCGCCGCCGCTTAGAAGCCGAAGCTCGCGAACGCGAAGCTCAGCAAGCGCAAGAGTCTAACTCTTAAAACAAAAAAGGGACCCTAGGGTCCCTTTTTTATTGTGTGCGATTCATCTTCGCTTGTTTCAATAACTCTCCATTTGCCTCAACTATTCTCTACTTATCTCACGACTATCTAGCACGCCTTACCCACCCTATCTTTTACTGAAAGATTCTAGGCTCTTGTTCAATCTCAATACCATAGGTATCCAGCACAGCTTGTTTAATCTGCCTGGCTGCTGCTAATACGTCTTCGCCACTACCACCTTGATTAATCAATACCAGCGCCTGCTGCTTGTGAACACTCACAGGGCCAAAAGCTTTACCTTTGTACCCCATACGATCAATCAACCAGCCAGCGGGCACTTTAACGCCTTCTGCTTGAGGATAGCTGGGCACATGTTCAAATTGGGCAGACAAGTCTTCATATTGTTTATGCGTAATCACTGGGTTTTTAAAAAACGAGCCGGCATTCGGTAGCTCATCAGGTGAAGGTAACTTGCTTTTACGTACGTCGATTACCCAATTGGCTAAGATTGCCGGTGTGGGCATACCCTGCTCTTTTGCCATTTGATCTAAAGGTGCATAGCTCACATCCACATTCGGGATTTTTGATAATTTAAAATCCACCGAGGTGATCAGTACTTTTGCATCTAACTCTTGTTTAAAGATACTTTCACGATAAGCAAACTGGCAGGCTTCATTACTTAATTCGAACGTCTCGGCGGTTTCAAGCATTACGCCTTTTACATTGCGAATAACACTTTTCACTTCCACCCCATAAGCACCAATGTTTTGTACCGGAGCTGCCCCAACCAAGCCGGGAATATAGGCCAGATTTTGTAATCCATACCAACCCTGCTGCAGAGCTGTCATTACCCATTGATGCCAATTCAATCCGGCCCCTACGCGTACCAGTACGGACTCTTCATTTTCTTCCAGCACTTCGAAGTGATCATTGGTGTACTGTAAAACCAAGCCCGTGATTTCATGAGCCAGCACCACATTACTGCCGCCGCCTAAAATCTTAATTGGCAGTTGTGCATCTCGTGCGTATTCAATGGCTTCTTTTACTGCCTCTATGGAATCAACCTGAGTCATATACTGAGCAAACGCATTCACCCCTAGAGTATTAAACGTTTTTAGCGACACGTTTTGCTGTACATTCATATTTATAACTTCTCACTTATAAATGCCTGACAAGCGTCCTGCAGTAAATCCAACACCAACTCAAATCCTTTCTCTGAACCATAATAAGGATCCGGCACTTCATCATACCCCATGCTGCCGTACTCTTTTAAAAACAAGCTCAACTGAGCAGAGCCATTAGCCGGTCGAATACTTTGTAAGTCAGCTAAATTGGAGCGATCCATGGCAAAAATATAATCAAACTCATAAAAGTCATTGGCAGATACCTGACGCGCACATTGCCCATCCATGGAAATCCCCCGTGCTTGTGCAGCTTGCTGTGAACGCGCATCGGGAGACTTGCCAATGTGATATGCCGCGGTACCGGCACTGTCGATTTCCACATCTAATTTTGAGGTGGCCGCCAAGGATCTGAGCACCGCTTCCGCCGAAGGGGATCGGCATATATTGCCAAGACACACAAATAAGACTTTCATAACTCTGCCCCTTTTTCCCCTTTTGGAGATCCATTGCCGCTTCTTGCCATACATACCTGCCTTAAACACAGGTATTTCGCGCTTTTTAAAACTTGGCAAACATTATGCTTTTCACCAATAAAGCATTTGAAAGAAGCCAGATCATGTTATCGCAACCTAGACTCGTAAAAAGTGATGATAGTAATAAAACCATCAACTTAAAATCCCAACCCAAGGGCAGTGCCCGATTTTTATTGGGGTTGAATAATCGTGTCAGCCACATGGAAAAACGCTTAACACGCTTAGAGAGCACTCAGGACCACATTCTAAGACACCACATTGGCTATAAAGAACTGGGATTAACCTTTGTACTGGCGTTACTGGTCTTCACCAGCATTACCCTTGCCCTTAAAGAGTTTGATAAGAACCCTTTGCAAGATCTATCCAGCCTCAATGCTGCCACCCTTGCCAAATTACTTAGTGCATCCACTGGCGCGAACAACAGCTTACTGCAGGATGAACTCAATGCCTCTCACCCACAACAAAACAGAATGCAGCTTGATCTAAAATGGCCACTTGAAAAACAACCTAACATCCAAAGCGTTGAGTATTCACAGCACAAACACGGTATCGAACTCAGCGCAAAACTGGGTGATCCTGTCATTGCCATCGACGACGGCAAAGTACTCTACAGTGGTGATGCCATCAATAGCTATGGCAATCTCATACTCGTACAACACGACAACGATATTATTAGCGTGTACGGCAATAATTATTCAAATTATGTTTTGGAAGGCAATCACGTGAAAAAAGGTCAGCTCATCGCCGCCGTCGGTGAAGGTGATGGCAAACAGGCCAAGCTTTACTTTGAAATTCGTTACAAAGGCAAAGCCCAAGACCCGTTTTTGTACTTCAAATAATTACTTAGCTAATTTTTCTTCTGTGGTTAATGCACGGCCGCTTTCTGGCAACATAACAGGAATGCCGTCATCAATTTTATAAGCCACACCGTCAAACTTGCAGATCAACTCAGCTTTTTCTTTATCCAGGGTAAGATTGCCCTTACATAATGGGCACACTAACAGGGACAATAGTTTTTTATCCATTTTGGGACTCCCAGATTTCTAATTTTGATTTTACCGAATCCAAAAACACTTCCGATAAACTTGCTTGTATTTGTAAATACCACATATCGTCTGTGGCAAATGCTCGAATTTTAACCGCGTCTTTTTCTGTCATTAGGACTTGCCCTGTCAACGGCGCAAGATCGCTCGCTTTATAAGCATAATGATCTGGAAACCAGCGATGAGCACACTGCACACCCATTTCATTTAATGTTCGTGCAAATTTACTGGGATTGCCAATCCCAGCAATGGCCAGTGCATCCGCAGCCACATTTAATTCTTTTACACCCAATTGCTCGCCTGTTTTCACATTCACCCAAGCAACCGGCACAACATCAAATCCGCTAACGGCATCTGTACTCTGACTTTGCAAGACAAAGTCCACACTTTGCAAACGTGAGCGGGCTTCTCTTAACGGCCCAACCGGCATAAGTTGCGCATTGCCCAAACCTCGAGAGCCATCTATGACGCAAATTTCAATATCCCGATGCAATCCATAATGCTGTAAGCCGTCATCACTGATCACCACATTCACATCGTTCTCCAGCAAGCACGCCACCCCACGGGCACGCACCGGATCCACCACCACAGGCACCTGTAATGACTGAAACATCATGAAAGGCTCATCACCCACTTGCTGCGACGTGTCCTTTTGCGTGATCAAATGAGGAAAACGATTTAATTCCCCACCATAGCCACGACTGATGATGCCAGGCTTATACCCTTGTTCTTGTAGATACCGAACCAATGACTGCACCACAGGGGTTTTACCTGTGCCCCCAATGGTGATATTTCCCACCACAATCACAGGCACAGAAAACGCTTTTGGCGGACTGGCTAAAAACTGCTGACGTTTACGCTTAGTGATAAAACTCACCAATAGCGCTAACGGCCACAACACCCAAGTCCACTGCCAAGGGCCATACCAGGATGCGTTAAATAAGCGTTCTAACACACGTTACCCACTGAATTGCATGTCATGCAGATTTTTATAAAAACCTTGTTTTTCTAACAGGGTTTTATGATTGCCGCGCTCTACAATTTCGCCTTTGTTCACCACTAAAATGGTATCGGCTTTTTCTATGGTGCTTAAACGGTGAGCCACCACAAAGCTGGTGCGGTTTTTCATGAGATTATCCAAGGCGTCTTGAATATAACGCTCTGACTCAGTGTCTAATGCACTGGTTGCTTCATCTAGAATCAAAATAGGCGCGTCTTTTAAGATAGCACGGGCAATGGCCAAGCGCTGACGCTGCCCACCGGATAGCATGACACCATCATCACCAATCATGGTTTCCATGCCCTGCGGCATTTGCTCAATGAATTCCAATGCGTGAGCGGCTTTTGCCGCGGCATACACTTCTTCTTTGGTTTTATCAGCTAAGCAACCATAGGCAATGTTATTAAATATGGTGTCATTAAATAATGTGACACCCTGACTCACCAATGCGATCTGACGACGCAAATCATCTAATGGATAATCCTTAATGCTGTTATCATCCAGTAGAATGTCACCGTCGCTGTAATCATAAAAACGGGTGAGCAAATT
>JBFEWA010000217.1:0-5679 GCA_041546605.1 Bermanella sp. | reverse complement strand
GCTGACGCAAGTTACTTCATTCAATGCCAAATTTTGCTGCCCTCGTTTAATCGCCCCTTTTGCCATATCTATATTCACAACGGCTTTGGCATCACCAGCAGCGGCAGAAATGCCCAAACTGCAGGTATATGAAAACAAATTTAAAACCGATTTACCTTTTGCATGAGATCGCAACCAGCGACGACCTTCACTCATATCTAAAAATAATCCTGAATTTTGATTGCGACCTAAATTCACCCAATACTGTAAACCCGCTTCTCTCACTTGAAAGTCTTGATCTAAATGCGCATCGTTCCCAAAAAAGACTTGTACGGGATTACCACTTTGATAGCGTCTTTGAATGTAAATACTCTCAATTTCTAATTTGTCACAATCCGGTAACAACTGCTCTAACATGGCAAGCAATTCAGTCTCATCAATTTCTTGGTAAATCATCACCCATAAAATCGGCGGGTACACCTCAATATTAACTTGCTCCCAGCCAGAAAATAGCCCACCTCTGCCATGAAACAGCCTTGCTGCATCATTTGAGGGCAATTTTTGTCGTACAATTTCTAAAACCGAATCTTTTTTCATAAAATACTTGGCTCGTTGGATTAGCTGTTACTATACTGAGGTTACATGTACTAGGGGTGATGTTATGAAAAGCACAACCACAACGCAGGGCACACAAAACAATAATAACGATTATATGCACGGTGCTGCCATTATTGATGATAAAGGCAAAGAAACCCCGATCACGGAAGAGATGATTCAAAAGGCCATCAAGAACATCTTAAAAGCGACTCAGTCCTAAACTCTTCTGTCTGCAAAAACAAAACAGCCTATAGGCTGTTTTTTTATGTCTGTAATTCAAACAAGCATTTGAATTACTGTTTAACCCTCACACCTAAAGCTTGCAACCAAACCGGGTGAGATAATCGCCGTGCCGACACCACTTGGCAGTTTAGATCTCGTCTTAACGGATAATCTTTACGTAAACGATCAAACCCTTTCGCTTTTGCGTTTGAATCCATTCCAATTAAGCTCAACATCCTAAAATGATCATCGCGCACATCGTACGCATTACGAATCACTTGTTTTAAGATGTACGCCATGCCCGCCTCATCACTAAAGCTCATCTTACGCACTGGGGCTTCTGCAATTAATTGCGCTAATTTTAAGCGTTTAGGCAGAGCAAATACATCACACAAAGCATCGTAAATCATACCCGTGCCACCGTACTTACCATCTAAGCTATAGCCAGCAATATGCGGGGTGGCTAACAAGCAGGCTTGTAATAATTCATCAGATGGAGATGGCTCTTCTTCGTACACATCCAAAATCACAGAAAACTCTGGATTCGATTTAAGATGCGCTAACAAGGCTTGATTATCCGCCACGGCACCACGACAACTGTTAATCAAACAAGCATTTGGTTTCATGGCGTGTAAACGTGATTGGTCCACTAGGTGATGGGTTTTATACGGCCCTTGTGTGGTGATGGGCGTATGTAGTGTCACCACATCTTGTTGCCACACGGCTGCTGCATTGTCTTCACTGGCATACGCTTCAATGTTTGGATCATAAGCCATCACATTTAAACCCAAGGCTTTTAATGTATCGTAAAGCAATCCACCCACATTACCCGCCCCCACAATCCCCACAGAGAAGCTTTGCCAATCTTGTTGACGTTGCTCTTGTAGCACCAGCAAACAACTCAACACATAATCCACCACAGCTTTCGCATTACAACCCGGTGCATTGGCAAACTGGATACCCTGTTGAGTAAGGTACTCGGTATCAAGATGATCCGTACCTATGGTGCAAGTCCCCACAAACTTCACCTGACTGTCTTTAAGTAAGGATTCATTCACCTGTGTGATAGAGCGAACCAGCAAGATATCCGCATCTTTCACGTGTTCCGCTGTCATGTCACGACCAGGCAAGATCACCAATTCTTGGCAGATCTCAGAAAAGAACGCATCTAATAATGGAATATTTTCATCGGCGACTATTTTCATAAATGTAATCCTGCGATCTTTTCTAATGCTTTATTCAAGGGCGTAAAAATGCCCACTTGCTGACTCAAGGCCTGTAAAAATGCATAGGACTCTTGAGTAAATTCTGCGGCGCTGAACTGCAAAGGAATATCCTTACGTAAAGCCACCAGCTTTTGATTCAGCGCCACACGGGATACATTGCTCACTAATGTTTCTGCAATGCCCTTGGCGCCTCTCACCGGTAACACCTCACCAGACTCAATAGCACCATAGAGAGACTCAATACTGCCATAATGTTGCAATAAATGCGTGGCGGTTTTCACCCCCACTCGTGGCACCCCAGCGATGTTGTCACTGGCATCCCCCACTAAAGACAGAAAATCCACCACTTGCGATGGCGTTAATCCCGTCTCCTGTAACAATGAGGCTTCATTCCAGATCACGTCATTAGAGCTGTCACGCATGGCGACATTGGGGGCGAGTAACTGGCGTAAATCTTTATCACGGGAATGAATCACAATCTGGTGGTCGTGCAGTAACGCCACACTACTAGCAATGTAATCATCGGCTTCGAACTCTTCCCCTGCTGCCACCACAAATCCCATGTTTTCGCAGTAAGACTTCAATAAGCTTAACTGGTAAATAATATCGTCTGTGGGCAAGGCACGATTGGCTTTGTAATCTTCATCCAAAGTATGGCGAAAGCAGCTACCAAGACTTTCATCAAATGCGGCAACGGTGACGTCGCAGCTGAAAAAATCCGGATTGAGTAACCAGCGTAAGCTGGCCAATAAAGGATACACCTCCCACCCATCATCGTTGATGATGCTCGGCCCGGGTGCAAAATAATAGCGAAAAAATACAGCGGATATGTCAATGAGGTGTGCGTGTTTCACCGAGTACTCGTGGCTGAATAAAATGGAATTTTCTGGCCTTCCAGAATAATCGTGCTGGGTGGTTGCGGTAATAAATAGACATCTTCAATTTCTGTTCCTTTAGGAAACATCAAATGGCCATCATCAAAGCGTACGGGGAATTCTTCACTGGGGTAATACCAACCCAATACATCTTGAGACTTAATAATCACAAGCCAGCGAATGGGCAGGTAATCATCCCCTACCCGCTCCAAACCCACCACAGACAAATCATGGGATTGCCCAAAATAATACACACTGACTAGCTGTGTACCATCACCTAATAACTCAGGGGTTTGTGTTTGAATAATCTCGTGAGCCCGCTGTGCAGTCATGGCCCACGCAACCCCTGTTAGATTCATCCATAAAAAAACGCTTAACAGCATCCGTGCTGCCATGAGTTACTCCTTAGGAACAGGCTCAGTTACGATCTTTTTGCCTAAATAAGATTCAAGATCCATCAAGCCATAGGCTTCATATTCATCAATAAAAGTAATGGCTACACCGCTGGCCCCTGCACGGCCCGTACGACCAATGCGGTGTACATAATCTTCTGGGTCATCTGGCAGGTTGTAATTGAATACATGGGTAATGCCGTCCACGTGAATACCACGACCCGCCACATCCGTTGCCACTAACACCGTATTATCTTGGGTTTTAAAACGCTCTAAGGTTTTAACGCGTTTTTGTTGCGCCACTTCGCCGCTTAACAACATGGCTTTCACACCCATTTTATTTAAGCGATCCGCCAAGTCACGGGAGGTGTCACGACGGTTTGCAAAGATAATGGCTTTACCTGTGCTGGCTTGATTTAAGAAGTTTACCAACACTTGATCTTTTTCGGTTTCTTGTAAGCTGTAAAAACGTTGATCCACGGTTTCTGTGGCCACCGATTCTGGCTCAATTTCAATCTGCTGAGGCTTATACGTCCAGCTTTCACTTAACGCCACCACATCATACGGGTACGTGGCACTGAAAAGCTGAGTTTGACGAACTTGTTTTTCAGGGGTTGCACGAATAATGCGCTTTAGATCTGGGATAAAACCCATATCCAACATGCGATCCGCTTCATCGATAACCAACATTTCAACCTGATCTAAAAACACCGCTTTTTGCTGTAAGAAATCCAACAAGCGACCAGGAGTGGCCACTAAAATATCCACGATGCCATTAAGCTGGTCTTTTTGCTTATCGTAGTCCACACCACCTACAACCGTTACCACATTTAAATCTGTGTGTTTGGATAAGCCTTGTGCGTCTTTCGCAATCTGCATAGCAAGCTCACGAGTCGGGGCAATCACCAACGCACGGGGCTCACTGGCATAGCGTTCAGCCGGAGATGTGGTTAATAGTTTCTGTAATACGGTAATCAAAAAGGCCGCAGTTTTACCGGTACCGGTTTGGGCTTTACCGATAATGTCATGACCCGCTAGGGTTAAAGGCAGAGCCGCCGCTTGAATAGGGCTGGCATACTGAAAACCTAAATCATAAATACCGTGCATGATGCGCGCATCAAGGTTTAAATCATGAAAGCGGGTTTGCCCTTCAGCAGGTTCCACTTTGAATTGGCTAACATCCCAAGGGGGCGTTTGTTTTTTCGGTTTGGTTTGTGATTTGTTTTGTGGTGACTTAGGGGCAGTAGACTGCTTGCCTTTTTGAGCAGAAGAAGCCGCTTGCGCTGCTTTTTTCACCGGCGCTTCTTCTGGTTTACTAAATAACTTTTTGATCAATCCAATTGGCATCTATAACGCTTCCCGTTTAAATTCTAGTGCGTCCAGTGGTCGATCTTTTCGATAGTGCGCAATAAGCGCATCACTGAACTGCTTTGCCCGTTGGGGCAACCCTTGTTGCAAGTACAGTTGTACTTGCGCATATATATTGTCTTTAAAGACATTGGCGGCTTGCTCAATATAGTGAGGATCACCGCTTAAATTATCGATACTGACGTTAAATTGAAAATCGGCACTGCGACATAAAATCCATTCCAGTGCTTGTGGTTTGATCTCCACTTTTTCAAATTCAGCTTGTTGTTCTGGGGTACGGCCATCTGGGTTATACCAGTAGCCAAAATCCACTTGTTTACGGCGCTCTGCGCCGGCTATACACCAATGGCTAATCTCATGTAATGCACTAGCAAAAAAGCCATGGGCAAAAATAACACGATCCCAAGGATAATACTGACTTCTGGGAAGATATATAGGCTCATGCCCGCCGCGAACTAACTCGGTTTGCAATGAGGTTTTAAAACACTGGTTAAATACTTGAATAACCGTCG
The DNA here is from genome assembly GCA_041546605.1 of Bermanella sp. Taxonomy (GTDB): domain Bacteria; phylum Pseudomonadota; class Gammaproteobacteria; order Pseudomonadales; family Oceanobacteraceae; genus Bermanella. The sequence goes on along the minus strand of JBFEWA010000217.1, from coordinate 508 downwards.
AACAATGATGCATACAGGTCTAACAACGTCTTAGCTGGCCTGCTTTATACCAGTTCTGGCGTTCCCCTACCAGTTACAAACCATGAGCATTGCATTTCATAGCAAATTGGGGATACTTGGGCGTTTTTTTACTAAGGACACGAGCCTCATGCTCAGGGCGTTTTTTAAGCAAGCTAAGCCTCTCATGGTACTGATGCTGCCCATACTAGGGACTCAGCTGGCGCAAACCGGCATGGGTGTGGTCGATACCTTAGTGGCGGGCCTAGCCGGCACTCTTGATTTAGCATCTATTGCCGTAGGCAGTAGCATTTGGCTGCCCATCGTTCTATTTGAAGCCGGTATCATGGTGGCATTAACCCCCATGGTGGCCCACGCCAAAGGCGCTAAAGATAAAGAGCGCTCTGCACACTATTTACAACAAGGTATTTATCTTGGGTTGATCATTGGCTTGTGCGCCATGGCCATCATGCTGTTCGGCACTCGACCGCTTATGTCCCATATGGAAATC
>JBFEWA010000050.1:0-13113 GCA_041546605.1 Bermanella sp. | reverse complement strand
TCTTGTACGAACACTTTGAAGACATCTGCGAAATAATGAAAACCTACGACGTGAGTTTTTCATTAGGGGATGGCCTGCGTCCAGGTTCCCAAGCGGATGCTAACGACGCTGCACAATTTGCTGAACTAGAAACCCTAGGTGAGCTTACCCAAATCGCGTGGAAGCATGACGTGCAGGTGATGATTGAAGGCCCAGGTCATGTGCCTATGCATATGATTCAAGCCAATATGGACAAACAACTTGAATGCTGTGACGAAGCCCCTTTCTACACCTTAGGGCCACTCACCACTGACATTGCTCCGGGCTATGATCACATCACATCCGGCATAGGTGCGGCCATGATCGGCTGGTTTGGCTGTGCCATGTTGTGTTACGTGACACCCAAAGAGCACCTAGGTTTACCTAACCGTGACGATGTTAAAACCGGCATCATTACCTATAAGCTGGCGGCTCACGCAGCGGATATTGCTAAAGGTCACCCGGGAGCCCGTTACCGCGATGACATGATGTCAAAAGCCCGTTTTGAATTCCGTTGGGAAGATCAATTTAATCTAGGTTTAGACCCAGACACCGCCCGTGAATATCACGACGAAACCTTGCCGAAAGACAGCGCAAAAGTGGCGCACTTTTGTTCCATGTGTGGGCCGAAGTTTTGCTCGATGAAAATATCACAAGAGGTGCGTGACTACTCTCAAGATTTTTCGCCAGAAGCCATTAAGCAAGGTATGGCAGAAAAAAGTGCGGAATTTAAAGCACTGGGTAGCGAGGTTTACGTGCCAAATCGAGCTCAAACCGAGGACGCCTAACCATGAACCTAGCAGATGGACACACCAAAAAGGTCGCCATCGTTGGGGCAGGGATTTGTGGCAGTTTAACCGCATGGCATTTACAGCAACTTGGGTGTGAGGTTCATATTTATGAACCAGACCAAGACAAAACAAGTTGCTCGTATACGGCTGCGGGTATGCTCGCCCCCATGGCGGAATTAGAAAGCGCCAATGACCATATCTATCAACTAGGTATGCAGTCCATTGCGTTATGGCCGCAAATTATTGCGGCCCTTGGGGCGAATGTTTTTCATCGTGACAACGGCACACTGGTGGTGTGTCATCGTCAAGATGAAGGGGTGTTTGCTCAATTTTTAAGTACCTTAAAAAATAAATTAGGGAGTAATTTTTCCCAGCAATGTGAGGTTTTACATTCGCAAACATTAGAGCGCGAATTAAAACCTTTAGGCACTTCGTTACTGCTTAAAAGCGAAGCACAAGTGGATGCTCATCAAGCCCTTAATGCATTGCATCAAAGCCTAAAAAGCAACAGTCATTGGCATGCCATAAAGGCGGATCACTTATCCGCCCATCAAGTGAATGATGAAACCTTTGATTGGGTGTTTGATTGTCGTGGCTTGGCGGCCAAGCAGGACATTCAAGGCTTACACGGTGTACGCGGTGAAGTGATTATGGTGCACGCACCGCAGGTAAATATCGAGCGCATGGTTCGCGTAATGCACCCAAGGTATCGCATTTATATTGTGCCGCGGGAAAATCACAAGTACATGATAGGCGCCACTGAAATTCAGTCGGACGATACCGGGCCCATGAGTGTGCGTTCTACCTTGGAGTTATTATCTGCTGCGTTCAGTGTGCATTCAGGTTTTGCCGAAGCACGCATCCTAGCGTTAGATACCAATGCGCGACCAGCCACCTTGGACCATCAACCTGTGATTGACCATCAAACGGGATTAACGCGCATCAATGGCTTATATCGTCACGGGTATTTATTGGCCCCAGCCGTCGTTGAAAAAGCGTTACAGGAATTGGGATTGGAAACTCAACAACACTTAGCGCAGGTTGAATATGAAGATTGTATTTAATGGGCAAACCGTTGAGTTGCCAAATGCGTGTACGCTCAGTGCATTGTTAAATGATGCAAACCTGACTAATGGTTTGCCCGTTGAACAAGCGGTGGTGGCGGTGAATCAATCCTTGATTCACAAAAGTGATTATGAATCCCTAACCATTCATGAAGGGGATCAAATCGAAATGCTTACCGCCGTGGTCGGCGGATAACAGGAGATTAAAATGTGGCACATTGCAGGTAAAACCCTAAACAGCCGTTTTTTAATCGGCACGGCTATGTATGACTCACCTGAGATCATGCAGCAATCCATCGACGCTTCTGGCTCGCAAATCATTACGGTATCTCTGCGCAGGCAAAGTGCAGGGGGCAGTGATAACCAAGTGTTTTGGGAGTTTTTACAAAGCTTCCAACAAAACAACCGGTACTTATTACCGAATACGGCCGGTTGTCATAACGCCAAAGAGGCGATCCTCACCGCACAAATGGCACGGGAATTATTTAAAACCAATTGGGTGAAGCTCGAAGTGATCGGGGATGATTACACCTTACAGCCTGACCCCTTCCAATTAGTAGAAGCAGCAAAAGAGTTAATCCAACAAGGGTTTGAAGTGTTCCCTTATTGCACCGACGATTTAATTTTGTGCGAAAAATTATTAGCAGTGGGCTGCAATATTTTAATGCCATGGGGTGCCCCCATAGGCACAGGTAAAGGTTTAATGAATCCGTACGCCTTGACCTTGTTGCGTGAACGTTTTCCCAATGTGCCACTGATTGTGGATGCGGGCATTGGTAAACCCAGCCATGCAGCACAAGCTATGGAACTGGGTTTTGATGGTGTGCTACTGAATACCGCCGTCGCAAAAGCCCAAGACAGTATCGCCATGGCCAAAGCATTTAAACACGGTATTGAAGCAGGGCGTTTAGCGTACGAGGCAGGCTGCATGCAAGAGCAACAAAAAGCTCAAGCCAGTACACCTGTGGTGGGGCAACCGTTTTGGCATCAGGCGTCTGATCTTTTATGAAAATTAAAAATAAAGCGGCCGTATTAAGTATCTCTGCTCATGATCCACTTGGGATGTCGGGCGTGGCTATGGATCAACGTGCGCTATCTGTATTGGATGTGCATTGTGCCAGTTGTGTTACTGCGCTAACGGCACAAAATCAGTCTGCGTTTTATCACATCAATGCCATTGCTCCTCATGTATTTGTGAGCCAATTGGATGCCCTAGCTAAGCAAGATGTGTTCTCGGTTATCAAGATTGGATTTATGCCTAACCTTGAATTAGCGCAATGCTTGGTGGAACACGAAATTTTTCAAGGTAAAACCATAGTGTTTGACCCTGTGTTGGCCATGAGCAGTGAAAAGGGATTGTTAGAAGATGAGCGTTTGGCTGCTGCGTTGTATTTAATTCCTTATGTGACGGTACTCACGCCAAATACACATGAAGCAACGGCGTTGCTGCGTTGTTTAGATGTTCAAAATGCCAATGATCTTGATCCTCTGGATGTTGCTAAAATCTTTTTACAAAAAGGTGTTGAACACATTGTGATGAAAGGAGGGCACAGTGATGCGCCTGCTGAGGATTACTACGCTTCCAATGAGCGATATTTTTATTTAAATCATGAGCAATTTAATCATGGTTACAATCGGGGCACGGGCTGTGCCATGGCTTCTTTAATTGCGGGTGCCTGTGCGCTTCAGCATACAGTGGCTGATGCCGTGGTTATTGCAAAAATGATCATGCATCAAGCGTGGCAAGTACCGTATCGGTTAGATGATCTTACCGGTGGATTTAACTTTGATCGCTTGGAATCGTTCGCTTATTTATTTGATGCCGAAACAGATTCTTCTTATATCTTGCCGAATGTGTATCGTGACGAAGAAGAACAAGCTTTAAACTTCCCCGATTGTTATGAAATATTAGGCTTATACCCTATTGTTGATCGTGCCAGTTGGCTTGAACGGTTATTGCCACTGGGTATTAAAATCGCACAGCTACGCATTAAAGATTTAACTGGGGAGGCGTTAAAGCAAGAAATTAAAACGGCGATTGAGTTAGCGCAGCGCTATGACTGCCAATTATTCATCAATGATTATTGGCAGTTAGCCATTGAGTGCGGAGCGTTTGGTGTGCACTTGGGGCAAGAAGATATTGACGATACAGATTTGCATGCGATTCAAGCTGCGGGTTTGCGCTTGGGTTTAAGCAGTCATTGTTTTTATGAAGTGGCCAGGGCAAAAACGATTCGACCTTCATATATCGCATTTGGTCCAGTTTACGCGACGCAAACCAAGGATATGCCTTGGATACCGCAAGGCGCACAGGGTTTGGCAATATGGCGCAAGCTATTAGCGGAATTTCCCATGGTGGCTATTGGTGGTATTCACGGAGCGCGCTTTGAAGCGGTGAAAGATGCAGGTGTTGATTCCATCGCCATGGTCAGTGCCATTACTCAGGCGGAACATCCTGAGGCGGCATGCAAAGATTATCTCCACCGTTGGCAAGCAAAGAACTAATTTGTACAAAAAAAGCGCAACCCTTGCGGTGTTGCGCTTTTTTGTTAGAGCCATGACTGATTATATGGTGGCTTGTAGTTCCACTTGTTCAGTAAGTGCCTCTATAACGGCTGCTTGCAGTTGTCGACAAAACTCTGGATCACTGATTGGGTTTCCGTTTTTATCTGTGATGTAAAAAATGTCGTCGACTTTCTCTCCTTCAGTGAGAATTTTTGCCGTTTCCAATGATAATTCATACTCCATGAACAGTTTACCCATGCGAGCCAAGAGGCCAGGGCGATCCGGTGCAATCACTTCAAGGCAACTGCGCTTGGTAAACGGATCATTACTCATATTGACCACGGGTTTAAATTCAAACTGTTTTAACTGGCGCGAGGTGCGGCGTTGAATCAATTGTGGAAATTCTTCTGGGTGCGAAAGCGCTTCTTCAAGCGTACGCTGAATTTTTTCTAAACGAATGTCTTCACTAATCGGCTCGCCGTTTTCATCCAAGACAATATACGTATCTAACGCATTGTTGTTGGCGGATGTAATGATGCGCGCATCTTGAATGTTAAGGTGTAACTGATCCAAGGCGGCTGTCATAGCGGCAAACAAATGGGGTTGGTCTTTCATGTGAATGAAAATCTGTGTAGCACCTTCAAACGCTTTGTCGCTGGTGTCACCAATGAGTACCAAGGGTTTATTGACATCTTTATGCTTGAATAGGGCTAATGCATGCCATACCAAGGTGTCGACACTTTCACGCAAGAAATATTCGTCACCTGGGTTGGCCCACATTTCAAATACATCTTTCTCGTTGTAACCGTGTTCACTTAAACGCTCGATTACCGCTTGCTGAGTTTCTTTCACCCATTCGTCTTTGTTGATAGGGGTATCTAAACCGCGACGAATTAAATGCAATGTCTCGCTGTGAAGCGTTCGCATTTGTTCTGCGCGCCAGCCAGTCCATAGTTTTTTATTGGTGCTGTAAATGTCGGCCACACTAAAGATGAATAGATAATCAAGGTGGCGGCGGTCACCCATTTGCGTTGCAAAGTGATGCATGGCATCTGGGTCGGCCAGATCGATACGTTGAGCGGTTTGTGAATACAGTAAATGGTTGCGAATCAACCAAACCACAAGGTCAGCATCTTTTTCACTTAATCCGTGCTGCGCACAGAAAGTAGCTGCAATCTCCGCTCCAGTGATTTCATGTTCGCCAGGCAAGGCTTTACCTACGTCGTGCAGTAAAGCTGCTAGATATAAAATTTCACGTTTGGAAATATTGTGAATGAGTTTGCTGGCCAGCGGGAATAGTTCTTTCTCGTTGCAATAGCGTAAGCGACGCATGAATTTAATGGCTCGCAAGCTGTGCTGATCCACTGTGTAGCTGTGAAATAAGTCGTGCTGCATGTGACCAATGATGGCGCCGAACTCAGGAATATATTGACCTAAAATGCCATAACGCAGCATGCGATCTAATTCCCGCGTTACGTGATCTTTGCTGCGTAAAATTGCCATGAAGGTGCGAACGTTATCCGGGTGAGTGCGGTATTCTTCATCGATTAAGTGACGACAATCACGTAGAGCTCGAATGGTGTTAGCGCGCACACCTTTTAGCGAGTCATCACTGGCCAAGTGGTAAAACACTTCTAACATGGCATTGGGTGTATGGGTGAATAAATCTGGGTCTTTTGCTTCTAAATAGTCGTTATTGCGCTGGAAGTACTCGTTAATCGGTACAATAGTGGCTGCTTGTTGGCTGTCAATAATAAGCTCTTGGAACAGCAGCATGAGCAAGTCATTTAATTCATTTAACGCCAAAGAGTATCGGTAGTATTGATGCATCATGCGCTCTACAGCGGAATGCTCATTACTGTCCTTAAAACCTAGAATCTCAGCAATTTCTTTTTGTACATCAAATAAAATCTGATCTTCTTCACGCCCCGTTACCATGTGTAAGGCGTAGCGAATTTGCCAAAGAAAATCACGACAACGATGTAGCATGCCGTATTCAAAATCAGCCAAAATACCTTGCTTGGTGAGGTTTTCTAATTCGTGGCTACCAAAGTGACGTTCTAGTACCCACACAATGGTGTGTATGTCACGCAAGCCCCCTAAGCCTTTTTTGATATTCGGCTCAAGGTTGTAGTCGGTATCATGGTGCTTTTCGTGACGCTCTTGTTGCTCTTGCCATTTAGCTTTGAAAAACTCATCACTGGGCCAAATGAATTTGGGGCCAGTTAGTTCGCGCATGGTTTCACGTAAATCATCGGCACCGATGAGTGTGCGTGTTTCCATTAAATTGGTGGCAATGGTGAGGTCTTTTTCGGCTTCGTTTTTACAGTCGTCAATGGTGCGCACACCGTGGCCCACATCTAATTTGATGTCCCACATAAAGGTAATAAACCCTTGCATGGCATCACTGTTGGCACTGAATGCGTCTTCGTCAGCATTGAGCAGTAGAATGTCGATATCGCTCTTTGGATGTAGCTCACCGCGGCCATATCCGCCTACGGCTAATAGGGCGATATTATTGGTGTCAGCCGGAAAAAATTGCAGCCAAGCATGCTTAAGGAGCTGGTCCATGAACCAAGAGCGAGCATGGACAAGGGTGACCGCGTCCAGGGTTTCGCGGAAATGGGCATCCATCACTTCTTGGCTGTGACGGATGGCATCTTTAAATAAGGGAATGGCAGGCTTGCCGTCAGCCAGGGCCTGACGGAATGCGTTGTCGTCAAAAATCTGTGAGAGCAAGCCTTGATCCATGATTATTGCTCCCAAGGAAACACTTCTTCTTGGCGACGGGTCAGTACTTCAACACCGTTGCTGGTTACCAATACAGTGTGCTCCCACTGGGCGCTTAATTTGCGATCTTTTGTAATCACCGTCCAATGGTCACCTAATAGCTTACTTTGAGGCTTGCCTTGGTTGATCATGGGCTCAATGGTGAAGCACATGCCTTCTTTAAGGGCCATGCCGGTACCCGGGCGACCATAATGCATAACCTGTGGCTCTTCATGGAAGCCTTTGCCAATGCCATGACCACAATACTCACGCACGACTGTGTAGTAGTTGGATTCCGCGTGTTGCTGAATGACATGGCCGATATCCCCCAGTTGAGCCCCTGGTTTCACGAGAGCAATGCCTTTGTACATACACTCTTGGGTGATCTCCACCAAGCGCTTATCCGCAGGTTTTGCTTCGCCAACAAAGAACATCTTGCTGGTATCTCCGTGGTAACCATCCTTAATAACGGTTACGTCGATGTTCACGCTATCGCCTTTCTTAAGTACCTTGTCATCACTTGGAATACCGTGACAAATCACATGGTTAACAGAGGTGCAGATGGATTTAGGGAATGGGGGATTACCATAATTCAAAGGTGCAGGAATGGCCTGCTGGGTGTTGACGATGTAATCGTGGCAAATGCGATCCAGTTCACCTGTGGTCACACCTGGCTTAACGTATTCGCCAATCATTTCCAGTACTTCGGCAGCTAAACGGCCCGCTACGCGCATTTTTTCGATTTCTTCTGGAGTTTTGATGGTCACAGCCATGGGTAAGATATTCGCTCTTGGTAAGTTAAGGGGCCTATTGTACGCATATATGTACAATAGATGAATAAGAGAGGGTGAATATGGAAGGGAAGGTCAGAAATTCTTCCCTTTTGGGGCTAAAATATGGTATAAAGCGCGCGCTCTTGGCCGTCTTGCACGGTTCGGGGCATAAACTTTATATAAATCCGCACATGTATCGACACATATTTCTGGGTGTCTTTGGCCTTAAAAGCTGAGGATTGGACTATGGGATACATGGAGGCCTAACCCTATACATAGGTATTTATCATGGCACAAGTAAGTATGCGTGACCTGCTAAAAGCAGGCGTTCACTTTGGTCACCAAACTCGTTACTGGAACCCTAAGATGTCTCAATACATCTTCGGTGCACGTAACAAAATTCATATCATCAACCTTGAGCACACTGTGCCAGCATTCAACGAAGCGTTGAACGTTGTTAAAGGTATGACTGCTAAGAACAACCAAGTACTTTTCGTAGGTACTAAGCGTGCTGCTTCTAAAGTTATCCAAGAGCAAGCAGAACGTGCAAACATGCCATTCGTAGCACACCGTTGGTTAGGTGGTATGTTGACTAACTACAAAACCATCCGTCAATCTATCAAGCGTCTAGCTGACATCGAAGCTCAGAAGAAAGATGGTACTTTCGAGCAGCTAACCAAGAAAGAAGCGCTAATGCGTACTCGTGAAATGGAGAAGCTTGAGCGTTCTATCGGTGGTATCAAAAACATGGGCGGCCTACCTGATGCGATCTTCGTAATCGACGTAGACCACGAGCGTATCGCTATTCAAGAAGCGAATAAGCTAGGTATCCCAGTTATCGGTATCGTGGATACTAACAGCAACCCAGATGGCGTTGACTACGTAATCCCTGGTAACGACGATGCGATCCGCGCAATCGAAATCTTCACTTCTGCTGTTGCTGATGCATGTATCGAAGGTAAAACTGAAGCTGGCCAAGCGCCTGCGGCAGAGCCTGCTAAAGCAGAAGAAGCACCAGCTGCTGAGTAATATTTGTCATATTACTGAGTAACAATTAAAGGGGGTTCGCCCCCTTTTTTTAAAAGAATTTTGATTAGATAAAAATTTAGGTGACGATGATGGCAGCTGTATCTGCACAATTAGTTAAAGAATTACGTGAGCGTACTGGTCTTGGCATGATGGAGTGTAAAAAAGCACTTCAAGAAGCCAATGGTGACATCGATCTAGCGATCGAAGAGATGCGTAAGAACTCTGGCCTTAAAGCTGCTAAGAAAGCTGGCCGTACTGCTGCTGAAGGTGTGGTAGTAATCAAAACTGCTGCTGATAACTCTGCAGCTATCCTAGTAGAAGTTAACTCTGAAACTGACTTCGCTGCTAAGAACGATGGTTTCTTAGATTTCGCAAACAAAGTAGCTGAAACTGCATTCGAAGCGAAAAACACTGAAGTTGCTGGTCTTTTAGCGTCTGAGCGTGAAGCACTAGTACAAAAAATCGGTGAAAACATTTCTCCTCGTCGTGCTGAATTAGTAGAAGGCGAGTTGGTTGCAGGTTACGTTCACTCAAACAACCGTATTGCTGCTGTTGTTTCTTTGAAAGGCGGTAACGAAGAACTAGCTCGTGACATCGCGATGCACGTAACTGCGGTTAACCCACGCGTTCTTGCACCTTCTGATATGCCAGAAGAAGTAGTAAACGCTGAGAAAGACATCATCAAAGCGCAACCTGATATGGAAGGTAAGCCTGCTGAAATCGTTGAGAAAATGATGGGTGGTCGTATCCAGAAGTTCTTGAAAGAAAACAGCTTGCTAGAGCAACCTTTCGTTAAGAACCCAGAAGTAACTATCGGTAAACTAGCTAAAGACGCTGGTGCTGAAGTAGTTAGTTTCGTTCGCCTAGAAGTAGGTGAAGGTATCGAGAAAGAAGAAACTGACTTCGCTGCAGAAGTTGCTGCTCAGCTGAAAGGCTAAGCCCATAGAGCGTAATCGCTCTATTAAATGCCGAGTTAGGTTTTCCTTGCTCGGCATTTGTGTAAAGGTTATTTAAGAAGCCCTGGTGAACTAGTTTGAGATTTATGTGAATAAATCCCCTAGAACCGGGGTTTTGCAGTGAAAGGTCAAGGTTTATGCTAGAACCTGTGACTAGAGTATTGCAATTAAGAGGTGACCTATGCCCCCGGCAGATAATCGTAGCCCTAAATATAAACGCATTCTTTTGAAGTTAAGCGGTGAAGCGCTTCAAGGTGAGCAAGAATTTGGTATTGATCCAAAAGTTCTGGATCGTATGGCGTTGGAAGTGGGTCAGCTAGTGGGCATTGGCGTTCAAGTGGGCTTAGTGATTGGCGGCGGTAACTTATTCCGTGGTGCAGCCTTAAGTCAAGCAGGCCTAGATCGTGTTACTGGCGATCACATGGGCATGTTGGCCACAGTTATGAACGCGTTGGCTATGCGTGATGCATTAGAGCGTAGCAATATTAAATCCCGAGTGATGTCAGCTATTCCAATGAGCGGCATTGTTGAGCATTATGATCGTCGTCGCGCTATTCGTCATTTGAACAGCGGTGATGTGGTGATTTTCTCAGCGGGTACTGGTAATCCGTTTTTTACCACTGACTCAGCAGCGTGCTTGCGCGGTATTGAGATCGAAGCAGACATCGTATTGAAGGCCACTAATGTAGATGGTGTTTACGATGCGGATCCGAAAAAGAATCCGGATGCGGTTAAATTTGAAACCCTAACTTACGATGAAGTATTAGAGCGTCAGTTGGGGGTTATGGATCTCACAGCAATTTGTCTGGCGAGAGATCACAAAATGCCATTACGTGTATTTAATATGGCGACCCCAGGCATGATGGCACAACTCATGGTTGGCGGCAGTGATGGCACATTGATTGTGTGTGGAGAAGAAAACAATGTTGAATGAAATTAAAGCCGACGCTCAAGATCGTATGCAGAAAAGTTTAAATGCATTGGTCGATGCGTTTAAAAAAGTTCGTACAGGTCGTGCGAACCCTGCCATTTTAGATGGTATTACCATTGATTATTACGGCACCGAAACCCCATTGTCTCAAGTGGCTAACATCAATGTTGAAGATGGTCGTGCACTTGCAGTTACTCCGTGGGAAAAGCATTTAGTGCCGGTTATCGAAAAAGCCATCATGAAATCGGATTTGGGTATCAACCCGTCAACCGCTGGTGAGACTATTCGTTTACCTATGCCTGCGTTAACGGAAGAAACCCGTAAAGACTACATTAAGCAAGCCCGTGCGGAAGCGGAAAAAGGTCGTGTATCTATCCGTAATATCCGTCGCGATGCGAATAGCAGCATCAAAGACTTGCTTAAAGAGAAAGAAATTAGCGAAGACGAAGAGCGCCAAGGTCAAGATCAAATTCAGCAACTAACTGACAAGTTTATTGCAGAAATTGAATCCCTATTGGCGGTTAAAGAAAAAGACCTAATGCAGGTTTAACCGAGTTTTATGAAGCGGTACTGCGCCTTTTTAGGCGCAGTTTCATTATTAGGTTTTTCATATGTCGCAAGCTAAGCTGCCAAAATTTGAAAAAATTCCTCGTCACGTGGCTATTGTCATGGATGGGAATAACCGCTGGGCTAAGCGTCGACACCTACCGGGTGTGGCGGGTCATAAAGCGGGTGTTAAGGCCGTTAGAATTGTCATCGAGCAAGCTGCACGCCTAGAAATAGACGTCCTTACCTTATTCGCCTTTTCCTCTGAGAATTGGCAACGTCCCGAAAAAGAAGTGAATGCTTTGATGCAGCTGTTTTTGAATGCGCTGCAAAAAGAAGTTAAAAAGCTTCATGAACATAATATTCGCCTGATTATCATGGGTGATGTGACTGGTTTTTCACCAGCTCTTCAAGAACATATTCATATTGCCCAGGATTTGACCAAAGATAATACGGGTTTAACCTTGGTAGTCGCTGCCAATTATGGTGGTCGCTGGGATATTTCTAATGCCGCACAAAACATTGCTAAAGATGTGGTATCTGGCAAACTCTCAGCAGATGATATTACGCCTGAAGTATTTTCAGGGTATACCTGTTTAAATGATTTTCCTGAGCCTGACTTATGTATTCGAACAGGCGGTGAGCTGAGAATCAGTAATTTTATGTTATGGCAATTTGCATATACCGAACTTGTATTTAGTGATGCTCTTTGGCCTGACTTTGATGAAACACACTTCTGGTCGGCAATAGAACAATATAATAGCCGCACACGTCGCTTTGGACGTACAGATGAACAATTAAAGGAAGAACAATAACGTGCTGAAGCAACGTATTCTTACCGCGCTGGTGTTAGCGCCCATTATGATTGGCGGAATCTTTTATCTGCCCCTTGGCTTATTTAAGCTATTTATTGCCGCTATCGTGACCTTGGGGGCATGGGAATGGGCCAATTTATCCGGTGTCAAAATGCAAGTGGGCCGTGTGGCTTACGCAGGTATTGTGGCGGGGTTGATTTGGCTAATAGAATTTGAAGGCTTAGTGCAAGAGATTGATGTGCTGTATGTGGCCTTGGTGTGGTGGATCATTGCGTTCATTTTGGTGGCGGCACACCCTAAGCTAAAAGCATTATGGAGCACACCCGTTGTGCGCATGTTGATGGGCCTGGCCATCTTGATCCCAATGTGGGTAGGCTTTGTTCAAATTAAGAGCTATGCCATTAACGATTACCTCATCATGTATGTGATGTTGGTGGTTTGGGGTGCTGATGTGGGGGCGTATTTCGCAGGGCGCACTTTTGGTAAACACAAATTAGCAGCTACTGTTAGCCCAGGCAAAACATGGGAGGGGGTTTACGGCGGTTTGGCCACTACCTTCATTATTGCTTTGGGTGGCGGTTATCTTTTAGAAAAAGAGGCTGGCTTGTCGTTGGATCTTTCTCAATGGGCGCTATTAATCGGCGTGACTTTGGCCATTACCTTTGTATCTGTGGTGGGTGATCTCATTGAAAGTATGGTGAAACGTCACCGCGGCATTAAAGATTCCAGTAATTTGCTACCGGGTCATGGCGGTATTATGGATCGCATTGATAGCATGACCGCAGCTTTACCTGTGTTCGCTTTAGCCTTAACGGTATTCGGGTGGAATCTCGTCGTATGAGGCAAAAAGTTACCGTACTTGGTGCCACGGGCTCCATCGGTAAAAGTACGTTAGATGTATTAGCTCGCCACAATG
>JBFEWA010000277.1:0-4588 GCA_041546605.1 Bermanella sp. | reverse complement strand
TTGTCTTTCTTCGGCTGTTAGTGTGCCACGTTCAATGCAAAGATTATAAATTTCTTCTTCATTGAGCATGGCCTGCATATCTCCATTGGCATTGGGCCATTTTAAATGAGCAATAGAGCGTATGCGTTCTTTTGATTCATCGCTCATAAACTCCCCACCTTTATTACTGGTGCGCACAAAGTTCAAATCGTCTTCGAGTTTTTCTATGCCTGCTTTGTATTGCTGTTCTAAAGTTGCTTGTTTTTCTGGGTGTTCAATGCAGGCTTGTAAATAATCCACCTTGGTCTTTTGTATGAGTGCAGCAAAGCGTGACTCTACGTTTTCGATGCCGTCACGCATCTTGTGAAGTTTGGTGGATTTTTCTAATACACTATCCGGCGTGGCTAGTTTACCGCAGTCATGCATCCACGCACTAACCCTCAGCTCATACCATTCCTCGTCATTTAATTTGAAGTCGCTAAATATAGAGTGATCTTCGCAAGCGGCCTCGGCAATTAGCTCCATTAATAATGGCACTCGTTGGCAGTGACCACTGGTATGTGGACTTTTAGCATCAATGGCTTTAGCGATGGTTTTAACAAACGCATCTAATAAATTTTTAAGGTCTTGCACTAAGATTTGATTATTCAGTGCAATGGCGGCATAAAGAGCAAGGCCTTTTAATAACGGAATAAAGCGATCGGCAAATGGGATTTTAGCTTGGGTGTCTGGGTGGCGTGCATTAATTAATTGTAAAACACCAATGACTTCATCCTGGTGATTAAGTAATGGAAAGGTCAAAACGCTCTGTGTGCGATATTGGGTTTGCTCATCGAATTTTTTAGCGCCGGTGAAATCAAATTCTTCAGAGATATACACGTCTTCAATGTTAACGATCTTTCGTGAGTTGGCACTGTAGGCTGCGACGTTGTGATTGTTTTGAGTACCATCTTCTTCGTAAAGCTCTAACGGCGGAAAGGGGATGGGAACACCGTGTTTGCCCCCCATGCGAATATCCAATACTTCATTTTTTATGATTTCGAATTTTAATTTGGTCACATCCCCGTTGTTATCGCTTTGGGTTAAGTACAGCGTACCCCCTTCGCTATGGGTAAGATTGATGGCTTCATCTAAGATGCGTTCGATGATTTCTTGGGTGTCATTGGTGGCGGCAAGCTCAATTAATAATGCTCTTTGGCCGTCACTGATCGTGCGGTTTTCGATAGCGCTGGCGGCAAAGGTGGCCAAGGATGTGATGAGGGGCTCTATTTCTTCATCAAAGGTGATGATCTCTCCGCTTTCTGGGTCTTTGGCATTTATGAGCTGTAACAGCCCTAAAACTTGATTGGATTCGTTTAATAAAGGTATGGCTAAAATAGACTGTGTTCGGTAGTTATTAGCCTGATCAAATGCTTTTGCCCCTGAAAAATCGAACTGGGTGTTGTCGTAAGCGTCGTCAATATTGATTAGGGTTTTAGCATGAGCGGTAAACGCGGCTACATGATGCTGATTAATATCCCCATTTTCTTCATAAAGTGGGATCGAGGGGAATACAGACCCTCCTGGCTCACTGACCATTCTGATGTTTAAGCTGTGGTTATGAACAATGGCAAAATTCAGCTGAGTAGGTGGCTTTTTATTGATGAGGTATAGGGTGCCCCCATCGGCACCAGTAAGCTGCTGAGCCTCGTCTAGGATCAGCTCGCACAACTTGGTAATGTTGCGCTCGCTAATGAGGTTTCGGCCAATTCGATTAAGGCTTTGGTAGTTTGACTGCAGCATGATGGTCAGATTTCATAGGTCTAACCTAAGACTAGCTCAATTCTAGCTTCTATTTGTATTTCTTGTTTATTTTTTAGGCGGCCAAGAGCAGAAGCAGCCTTTTCCGACCTGATTGAAGTAGGGGCTGGCTGTTTGCTCGGCAATGCCCTGTAGTTGGCTTTCTATGACGCTTGAGGTGGATCGAGAGCAGAAGGCTCCAAACCCAAGAGGGCCAACGTACATAAGTTGGCTTAAAGGGCCTTCTATCAATACTGAGGGGGTGGCGGGCCAGTCGGCTAGGAGCTCTGAATCTAGGCTCAATATTTGAGTGTCTGGGTTTAGAGCTTGTAGGTTGCTTATTTCGCTCGAGAATTCAGCAGGAATCAGTGTGATATGCTCGTAGCCTAGTCGTTTACTGATCTCTGTGGCTTTAATGGCGTGGGGGCGTGCAAAGCGGTTGCACAAGCAGTCCGGTACCCAAAGCTGAATGACTCGGGCCTGGGTTTGTTTGGCTGGCAGATGAGTCTGAAGCTGTTGAAACCAGTGTTGAGTAAAGCTGGCTTGAATGAAGTTGGGTTGAGTAAAGGTAAAGCTGTGAACGTAACGGGATTGAAACCAGCTGATGGCGAAAAATAGCGTAATCAGCCATATGCCCAGCGCCACAAAAACACTGATGAGTAGGGCATGTGAGCGTGGATTGGTTGGTTTCATTAGCCTTGCATTTTGGCTTGGTTTTTCATTTTTAAGGCTGCTGCTTCCAGTGCCTTAGCGATCTTCTCTCGATCGTAGTTGTTGATGCGGTTGGTGTCCATATACATGGAGAATCCAGGCAGCTCGTGCTCAATGAATGACGTTTTGGCCGCAAGGTTGTGGCGGAAGTCCACGGCTTCGTAAACAGGAACAGGTCGAGAAAAGCCTTTGGCAGAGATTGTGCCTTTTTCACGGCAAATGATTTTGTCTTGCACAAGGGCATAGGCCTCGTGGGAAAGCAGGATTTCACCGGCTTCGGCTGCACTCTCTAAACGGCTGGCCATGTTCACTTCTTTACCGATGATGGTGTAATCCATACGCGATTCGGTGCCAAAATTACCCACGGTGCAATAACCTGTATTGATGCCCATGCGGATCTCAAGCGGGTTTTGCACTCCTTGAGCACGCCATTGTTGGCGCAGTACTTTCATGTGCTTGCGCATCTCAATAGCCATGGCGACACAGGCTAGGGTGTCTTTTTTGGCCCCTTGGGTTTTAGGGTCCCCAAAGAACACCATGATGCTATCACCTACGTATTTGTCGATGGTGCCGCCGTATTTGAGGGCTATGTTAGTCATTTCAGTTAGGTAGTTATTGAGTAGCTCAGTTAAAGCCTCGGATTCCAACTGTTCGGATAAAGCCGTAAACCCCTTAATGTCCGAAAAGAACACCACCAGCTTTTTACGCTGGGTTTCTAATTTCACTTCGCGATTGCCGGAGAAAATCGACTCCCAGATCTGAGGGGAGATGTATTTAGCCACCTTTAGCGACAGGTTTTGCTGCTTGGTTTGTTCGGCTTTTAGCTCGCTATGAAGCTTTTCTAACTGTTTGTTCTGTTTTCCAGAGTAAAAGGATGTCACCGCCAGGTGGGCAGCCATAGCCAAGGCAGAGCAGACGTTCACCGTAAATGGGGCATCTAAACTGTGGTGGTAGCCAAAGATGAGCGTGCCAATATAGGCACCTGTTATGCCGCTGATGACGCAAGCAAACCAGGTGGTAAAGCTTCCCAGAGACATAACCGATGTATTTACCATCACCAAAAACATGATGCTAGGTATGGCGGAGAAGTGCATGTAAGACACTAAACAGCCCACTAACGCGGCATCAATGGAGATGAAGATTTGACGTCTAAGGTGGGCAATCGGTTGGGGGAGGTTTTTACTGAGAATTAATACAACAATCGGATATGTGATACAAAGAATGAGGACTTCGTTTACATGGCCAGACCAAATGCCCAGGTCATTACCCAATAAAATGGTAATGGCACCCGCAATAAAACCCACACTGCGTGAGTAAAACTCGTATAGAGCGGCAGATTGTGATTCTTGGCTGGTGTTAGTCATTGATCTAATTGATAATTCTGTGAGTCACTGCATAGGCAGAAATTAAGTCGGGTATTTAATACTTAGATCCCCTTTGGTGCAAGGCTATGGTATAGACTTAGCGCAAATTAATTTCATATTAATGTAAAGAAATAGGTTTCTTCTTGAATACAGTCATTCAGCTGCTGCAAAACCGGGTTTCAAGCCCTAAATTGACGGCTCCAGCGCCCAGTTCAGATGAGTTACAGAACATACTGGCCTGTGCAGTGCGGGCCCCTGATCATGCGCGCTTAAGGCCTTGGCAGTTTCATGTAATACAGGGTGAGTCCTTAATAAAGCTGGGAAATCTCTTTGCTGAGGCCATCGGTAGTGATGTGGCACAAGATAAGATCGAAAAATGCCGTAATATGCCATTGCGCGCGCCGTTGATGATTGTGGCCACTTGTGAGCCTCAAGATAACGCTAAGGTGCCAGCCCTAGAGCAATTTCTAGCGGTAGGAGCGGCCATTCAAAACATGCAAGTTGCTATCAGCTCCCTAGGGTATGGTTCTATCTGGCGAACAGGGGAGATGGCTCAATTAAGTATGGTGAAAGATGCATTTGGACTCTCTGAAAACGGCGAAATTGTCGGGTTCTTATATGTAGGCACCCCAGAAAAACAACTCAGTAAGCCAATAACCAGCCTTGATGATTGTGTGAAATACTGGGATTAGTGCTTAAAAATCAAGGAATTAGTTGCACAAGAAGCACGGCTTTGTATAATACGCGGCCTTGAA
>JBFEWA010000502.1:0-1573 GCA_041546605.1 Bermanella sp. | reverse complement strand
TGTTTATTTAAAGAAACCGATTACAGCGACGGTCTTTCCCGTATTTGCTCGTGACTTTTATTATCACTTAACCGTAAAGGCTTATGTATTGGATGTGCGTTTAGAAAAAGCCATGGCTACCGATGTGTCCGAGCGAATTATTGAGGCCTTGAGACAACAGGGATTATTTGATGGCAGTGTATTTGCCAGTGGCTATGTAGGAGAGAATCCGCTGAGCCTGCAGGCAAACAACCCCAACGCTTCCTCTACTTAATTATTCACCTGCCACGGTATGGGCACGCCCATACTGTGAGCCAGGGTGACACTGGACTCCACCGCCGCATCCAACAATGGGAAGCGATTAGCCATATAAGAACCACAAATTTTGATAGGGCTATGTTGATTAATGCCTTGCAAGGCTTGCACCACCTTGCGACTTTCTAGTGTCACCAAGGGGCGAGAAAACTGCGCTTCGCAAATCACCTTTTCAGGGTCGGGCTGTTTAATGGGATGCCATGTTTGATACACGGATTTCTGCTGCCCATAAGTGCTAAATGCTTTGGTTAAATCCACTGTGGTAGCCGCTCGATCTTCGCCCTCAGCTAACAGATAACTTACTGGGCTTGCCTTATGTTTATCAAAAATCAAACTGTCATCCGTGTGTAGCACCATGTTTGAGTACGCCATGGGGATTTGCGCTAAATACTCACCCTGGATATTACTCTCGTGTGTGTCCGTTTTTAAAAGCCTTGCCGCAATATCCGCCTGACTGGCAATGATCACCACATCAAACAACTGGCTATGCTGTTCGTCTTTTATTAAATCGCAATAAGCAACCGACACGCGATCATTCACCTGTTGCACTTGGGTCACTTCATGGGAGCAACGCAACCCATAACCTTTAGTGAGCTTAGGCACGATGCCATCTACCCCTTGCTTGGCACGCACAATGCCCTGCTTCATCACCCCACAGGTTAGATAATCCACAATCACATCTGCAGGATAAGCAAGTACCGATTGAAAATCACAGGTAAGCGTAACCGCTAATGCTGGCAGTAAGAGCTTTTGCACAAATTCATTATTTAACCGACTAGCATTTAAATATTCTTTAAAAGTTTGGGTGGATAAGGTTTCACCATGTTGATGATAATCTTTTTCGATTCGCTTAAAGAACTCCTTGGATTGCCATGCAAGCTGAATGCTATGCCAACCCAAACCGCTACGACTTAATCGCAAGAATTCCAATGAACCAATGCGCGTATTACGATATTGAAAAAACGGTTTTATATTATCGTCCTGCCAATACTGAAACACACCAGCATGGTCACTGGCTTCCATTTCAATACCCAAGTATTCATACAAGGCAAACAGATTTGGATAATAACTGGGGGTGAATATGCGTAACGGCACATCGATACGAGTATGAATGCCATTAGAATGATAATCTGCGGTATGCACACCCATGCCAGCACGATCATGACGCTCAAATAACGTTACTTGATATGCGTCACGTAGCAACCAGGCAGCGGACAATCCAGATAGTCCTGCACCAATCACGGCCACTGTGGGCTTTTTATTCGTTCTCTGTGATGAC
>JBFEWA010000120.1:0-8283 GCA_041546605.1 Bermanella sp. | reverse complement strand
TTTCCGGATAACATAGCGCGCGGTAATCAAGGAGTGTACTGGCTTGGATTAGTGAGCCCTCGCAGTAAACCCCTAGATTTATTATCTAACTCTCCGCAGCTACGCAAAGTTGTTCAACGATTACCTGAATTCATGCGACCTAAAGCTCAGCACTTTGGACATATCGTAGCGATTAACGATCAAGGTGAGGTGGTCTTTAATTTACAAGATCCATTGGGTATGTATGGTCAAACCACAGGCGCGTTAGAAGTAGGAGACAAACTATACATCAGCAGTTTGCATGAAACTGCATTGGCGGTAACCAGTAATGTGAATGTGAAGCCGAGCCAAGTCGTCGAAGCACAGTAGAAGATATCACTTAATTCTGTCACATATATGTCATATTTCATGGTTACTGTCTTCACTTTAGGAGAGGTAACCATGAAACCACAACTCAAATCCTTCTTATTGATCTCATCAGTGTTTTTAAGTGTTCAGGCACAGGCTGAAACAGGATTAAGTATTGATGATGCAGCCATCTCAGACTTAGCAAAACGTTATAATATTCAACGTTCAGTCTTGAATGACTTTGTCGATAGTTACAATTTCAAATGCCCGCAAGAGCTTACATCGGAAAATTTAATCTCTATTCTTAATACCGAAGATGATGATACAGAGCTCAGCGTTATGCTTGAAAGTGATCGCTTAGAATGGCGCGACATTTATGTTGAGGCTCGTGCAGGTATCAGCTGCTTACATCAAGGGATTGTTTTGAAGGGCTACTAGGTCATTAATTGTGAAATGGCTTTTGCTAACTCACTATCTTGTTTCATGAGTTGTTTTAGTTTTTCACCTGGCAGCCATAGAATATCCACAGGTGAGTCAGCTTGATAGTGCGCTGGGCTTTTGCTGGTTAATAATGATAAAGCCCCAAAGTGCTCCCCTTGTCCTAAGTGGGCAGTATGAGTTTGACCATTTTGCGAGGTTGATCGAATAACCCTGCCACGACTTATCATACCAAGTCCATACATGTCGTCATGTTCGTTAAAAATGGTTTGTCCAGTCTCATAAAAATCTTGGCGTAAATAACTTGTTAAGGCTTCTTGTGTTTTCGAGTTCAGTGATTCGGCCCATATAATTCGCGTTAAAAATTGATTAGCTTGGGTGTGTTTCAAGATTGAGTTTTTTTGCAGTGCCTGCATGCGCTCTTCCACTTCATCTAACAGACGAGATGCTTCAGGTGTATCTAGCACGGCTTTTTTTAATTGATCTTGAATAATAGTACGTTCGCGATTGAGTAATAAACGAATGGCGGTTTGAGATTGTATGGCTTGAATGACTTCAGGAAAGCTGGTTTTAAGTGCTTCAATCTGCGCATAAATGGACTGGATATTGTCATTTACCAGTGCGTGAGCCTCTTGGCCATCGCTTTCATTGGGGGCTAATTCATCAATGTGACTGCCCAGTGCATGCTGCGCCTGTAAAAAACCCCGTGCCACGTCATAACTTAATGCTAAGTATTTAAAGTAAAAGCGAATCCCCCAGTTTTTTCCCCATGAATATTGTTTTAACACACGCAGTAATTTAGGAATTTTGTGAGATTGAAATAATTCGGTTCTAGGGCCAATGCAGGGTTGGCCGTCTAAGGCGTGTTCTACCGCGTCCACTAATCGTTGAGTGGCGGTTTTACCTAGGGTGCCTTCTTCAAATTGTTGCCAATAATGCTTGCGTTCGGTTTCTAGTAAGCGACGATGAAAGGCCGTAATTAAATCTTCGTTGTTTATCTGAGAAGGCTGGGTTGCCATGGTTTCAATTTCGATACTGTTTTTCACCTCATGCCAATTGGCGTCTTTGAGTAATGGGTTATCCATTAATGCGGGTAGTAGTTCATTGATGCCTTGATAGATTTTTTGTTTGGCTTTATTCACAGTGGCTTGTTTAGCGGCTGGTAATGAATTGAGATTTAACCATTTCAGCATCATGCCCATGGTGCTGCCATTGATTAAAATAGTGAGTACCACAATGCCTGCGCATAAAAATAAAATGGTGTGGCTCAATTCGGTGGGAATTAAATCATTGGCGGCGACCGTAAGGGCCAATGCTAATGATACCGCACCGCGTAAGCCGCCCCACCAGAGTACCGTGGCTTTTTGGGGGTTAATGCCCACACCACTGCGTTTTAATAATGGCATAAACACCATGATAGATAGGGCGCGAATGACGAGTATGCCTGCATATAAAATAGCGAGGGCTTGCCACGCGTCCATGTCGTTTAAAGGCACGCGAATAGCCACCACAATGCCCACTAGTAAGAAAATAAGGGTATTGGCGATGTGTGCCATCATTTCCCAAAAATGATGTAAAAATCCTCCCACTTCTGGGCTAATGCGGGTGCGCCCAAAACTGGCCAGCAATAGGGCGAATGTCACCACCGCCACCACGCCCGAGACGTGAACGCTTTCGGCAATAAAAAATGCAGCGTAGGCGGTGGCGATAGTGAGGGTAATTTCGATGAGTGGATCATTAAACACTCGACCAATCCAATTAATGCAAAACCACGACAACACAGCCCCCACTAAGCACCCCAATAGCACCACATAAATGAAGTCACCACTTATACTCAAAAAGTTAAACTCGATGCTTTGATTACCAGCATAAGCGGCGATGACCCAGGCATAAAACAAACTAAAGAATACGATGGCGGTGCCATCATTGAGTAAGGATTCCCCTTCGATGAGGGTTTCCAAGCGCTTGCGAGAACTTACTTCTTTCAGTAAGGCCACCACGGCCACAGGGTCTGTGGCACTGATGAGCGCTCCAAACATTAAGCATACTGCCCAACTCCAATCCCAAGGGAATGCCCATTTGACCAAACCGGCGGTGAGCACGGTGGCTAGAATCAACCCAGGGACAGCCAGTAGTGCAATTTGTATGAACATGCGCCTAAATAAGTGGGCTTCCATGGCGAAGGCGCTTTCAAATATGAGTGTGGGTAGAAAGATAAACAGAATTAGATGGGGGCTAATGTCCGCCACTGTGTCCATGGTATGTGAAAGTAGCGGTAAGCTGGTGTCAAACACGTCCCCACGATGAGCAAGGCCGGCGAGTAAGCCTATGATCAGCAGGGCAACCGTGTAGGGAACTTGAGTGCCTTTTAAGGCAAAGCGAACCGCAGCACCGACCACCAAAGCAATGATGATGAACATCAATACTAATAAGCCGGTTTCGTAGTGCATAGGCGAGACTCCTGAATGTATTAACTATAGTCAATAAACGTCAGGTGCTCGCACAAATTATAGGGGTTACTTGATTAATGGTTTGGCAGGTGATGTTTGATGATCTCGTATAACTCTGGTCGCCCTTTGGCGATCTCCTCATTACTCAAGCCTTCAAGAGAATGGGGGTATTTCAACCAGGCTTCGGTCTCGTGAATAAAATAATCCGGCTCTCGATCGGTCTGGTTTCTGGATGGCTTGTAATAAGGCACAGCCACACGTACGTCATGGGGCATGTTTAAACGGGTGCGGCGCTGTAGTTCATCAATAATGGCTTCGATGGAGCGGCCGGTATCAAATACGTCGTCCACAATTAACAGGCTGTCATGGTGCTGGATGTTTTTCATCAAGTAATTCAAGCCGTGAACATTTACCTGTTTGGCCTGTTGGTCAATGGCCGCAGCATAGGATGAGGTGCGGATAGCAATGTTATCGGTTTCCACACCGTGATAGGCAAGAAACTCTTGTACTGCGATGCCAATCGGGGCGCCACCACGCCAGACAGCAATCATAAAGGTGGGGCGGAAACCACTTTCTAACACTTTGGCGGCCAGTTCAAAGGCGTCGTTTAATAAGCCTTGGGCCGTTAAAAATTGCTTCTCACTCATGCTACTTCCTATGTTGTGGTGCGCTACCCTCTATACTGATTTAAGGGTGTGCCAGTTGCCTAATAGTCTAGCCTATGGCCTAATATTAAACCTGACCAGTTAGTCATATTCTGGATGATACTCAGGTTCACGCCTCTTGTCAGCCGTTGGAGAGAAGTATGGAAAAGCGCTTTTTGGATGAAGAAGCATTAATACAAGATGCCTTTCGTCTAGGTGTGAAGATTTTTGAAAGTGGTTTTAGACCCACCTTTATCGTGGGGCTGTGGCGTGGAGGCAGTTCCGTTGGCATCTATGTGCAAGAATGTTTGCAGACCCTAGGTGTGAAAACAGACCATATTTCCCTGCGTACATCCTATAAAGGCTTACCTGCTTATCAAAACATGGTGGATAACCCGCAAGACATTCGCGTGCATGGCACTCAGTATTTGGTGGAAAATTTAAACGCCAATGATGGATTGTTAATTGTGGATGACGTGTTCAGTACTGGGCAAAATATCTCAGCTGTACTGCGTCGTTTAGAAAAGCACTTAAAGCGCAATTTACCTGCGGATATTCGTATCGCCACCTTGTATCAAAAGCCCAAAATGAATCAAACGGACATGACGCCAGATTACTGTTTGCATGAAACGGATGATTGGCTGGTGTTTCCCTATGAATTAGTGGGGCTATCCCGCGAGGAAATTGCTCAGCATAAGCCAGAAGTCAGTGCGTTTATTTTGGATGAGCTTATTGAAAAATGACATTGCCGTTAAGCAATGTCATTTTCGATTGTTACCACTTAGCAAAGTGGTCTTCACAAAACCCATTGGCGCCCTCAATTAAAATGGTGCGCCCATCTTCATCTACCACTTTGCCATAAAAGCGGCCAAATACTTGGGTGAAGTTTGAAGCGATAAACCCAGCATTGATTTTTTCTTTGCGCTCACCAGCAGGTTCGAAGCGCAGATCAATGTGGCCATCGCTGGTGTTGATTTGCCATGCTTGCATGCGATTCTTGCGGTTAAAAATAAATTCTGCCCGATCCAATTTAATTTGCTTGCCGTTAATCCACAGGGCATTTTCGGTATAACTAGTTTCGTTGACACCGGCGGCTAAATTAAAGCCGACAACGTCACCACTTGCGGTCTTATGGCTCAAGCTTGCCCAATGCCAAAACGTTTCCCTACGCATGTACCCACAAGACCAATCGACACTGCCTAATAAATCGCTGGTTGCAATGTCTTGCCCTTGCCAATGGATGTGACCCGTAATGGGTAACGCGGTGTTTTTTTGCGTGTACACCCAACCGTTATAACCTGCACGACAACATACATCTAAGGGTTGTTGTGATTCATCAATGATGACATCCACATGGAGATCATTACCGCAATCAATCTTTAGATGTCGTTGCTGCTTATCACAGTGAATATCCACGCGGTTGTGTCCGCTTTTGAACCACCAGTGCCCTTGGTTAGGCTCTTGATTGGTATGAGTGGAAATGGCAAAGGGTTTTAACCAAGAGAATTCTTTGAAGGTATTGGTACTGGGTTGGTACACATAGATAAAGCAGTTACTTACCCACTTTAAATTGACAATGGCCACGCCAAGAATAAAGTCATCACCACTTAAACCAATAAACTGAAATTGGTTAAAGCGCATTTTTTTACGCAAACCACCAATGGCTTTGTCCATGTTATTGCGTAAATCAAAGTCTAAATAATTAATTAAGCTTGGGCTGTTTTCTAATACGCCAAACTGTACCTGACCGTCTTGATTGATGAGTGTTTTCATATGAAGCCCTATCTAACTTGGGCTTAAGTCTATCAAGGTGGTTAATTTGCACTATGGTGAGAGAAGTCATCATAAGGAGCAAATTGAGTCAGCGTCCGAAATTCATATTCCTAATGGCGGTATTGGTTGAATGTCTGGGGCAGAATCGGTTAAATGGAGAGCATTAATCATAAGAAAATAACAATAAAAAGGTGTCTCATGAGTGATTACCCAATACATAAAGTGAGCGAAGAATGGGTGCAACGTACCCATATGAATGCTGATCAATACCAAGCGGCGTATCAATCATCCATGGATGATAACGAGAGTTTTTGGGCCGAGCAGGGTAAGCGCCTAGATTGGTTCAAACCGTACACTCAAGTAAAAGACGTCAGTTATGACATTAACGATTTACACATTAAATGGTTTTACGATGGCGTATTAAACGTTTGCCACAACTGTGTGGATCGACATTTACCGCAAAAAGCCAATGAAGTGGCCATTATCTGGGAAGGGGATGACCCCAGCGAAGACGCCAAGCTAACCTATGCACAGCTGCACGCTCAAGTGTCAAAATTTGCCAATGTGTTAAAAGAAATGGGCGTGCAAAAAGGTGACGTGGTGACCCTCTACATGCCCATGATGGTGGAGGCGGGATTGGCCATGTTAGCGTGTACTCGCATCGGTGCCATTCACTCCGTGGTATTTGGTGGCTTTAGTGCGGATGCCTTGGCCGGTCGCATAGAAGACTGCAACAGCAAATGGATCATCACCGCAGATGAAGGCATTCGCGGTGGCAAACGCATTCCGTTAAAAGCCAGTGTGGATGAGGCTTTAAATAAGCCCGGCACCGAATGCGTTGAGAAAGTACTCATGATCAAGCGCACCTCAGCCAACGTGCACTGGCAAGAAGGTCGTGATGTGGAATATGGGGAAATGCTCAAGCAAGTGGCAGATGAATGCCCTTGTGAACCCATGAACGCCGAAGACCCCATGTTTATTCTCTACACCTCAGGCAGCACAGGTAAGCCCAAAGGAGTGTTGCACACCACGGGTGGTTATCTGGTTTACGCCGCTTATACCCATGAGCATGTGTTCGATTATAAAGCGGGTGAGATTTATTGGTGTACCGCGGATGTGGGTTGGATTACGGGTCATACCTATATGATTTATGGACCGCTCGCCAATGGTGCTACCACCGTATTATTTGAGGGGGTGCCTAACTATCCCAGCGTGAACCGTATGGCTCAAGTGGTGGATAAGCATCAAATCAATATTCTTTATACTGCGCCCACCGCCATACGCGCGTTAATGGCTCATGGCGAAAAAGCCATAGAAGGTACCAGTCGTACCAGCTTGCATCTGCTTGGTAGTGTGGGTGAACCCATTAACCCTGAAGCGTGGGAATGGTACTTCAAAACCATCGGCAACAGCCAATGCCCTATCGTGGACACTTGGTGGCAAACCGAAACCGGCGGTATTTTAATCAGCCCGTTGCCGGGAGCAACCGATCTAAAACCAGGCTCGGCCACTAAGCCTTTGCCCGGTATACAAGCAGCGATTGTTGATGGTGAAGGCAATGTATTAGAGGGGCCGTGTGAAGGTAACCTTGTGATGCTAGATAGCTGGCCTGGGCAGATGCGCAGTGTGTATGGCGACCACCAGAGGTTTGTGGACACCTATTTCAAAACCTTCCCGGGTAAGTACTTTTCTGGGGACGGGGTGCGCCGTGATGAAGATGGCTATTACTGGATCACAGGTCGTGTAGATGACGTACTGAATGTGTCGGGTCACCGCATGGGGACCGCCGAAATCGAAAGCTCATTGGTGGCGCATTTCGAAGTGGCGGAAGCAGCGGTGGTGGGGTATCCCCATGACATAAAAGGCCAAGGCATTTATGTGTATGTGATTTTGAATCAGGGGGCACAAGCCTCGGATGAATTAATAGACGAATTAAAAGCTTGGGTACGTAACGATATTGGCGCCATTGCCATGCCGGATATTATTCACATCACCCCAGGTTTACCCAAAACCCGTAGCGGTAAAATTATGCGCAGAATCTTGCGTAAAATCGCTGCCAATGAGATTGATAACCTAGGAGACACATCTACCTTGGCCGACCCAAGTGTGGTGCAGTTGTTAATTGATGAGCGCAAAAACGCTTAAACTTCCGGTTTATCTTTTTAAACAAAAAAAACTCGGCTTAGTGCCGAGTTTTTTTGTTGGTGCCTTAACGCTTGAATTTTTTAAAAGTGACCTCAATAGCAAAAAATAGGCGCATTTTAGTGGCATTTTTATATAAATATTCGAAAGTTGATTGCGGTCAATAATCGATCTTTTAACGGGTTTTGCGTGCTTGAAAAGCGTTTTTCCAATCCTATATCTCCTGTGAGGCAAATGAAAAGACATAGGAGACACATTATGAAACTTTCAACTTGGGACCCATTCTCTGAAATGGAAGCCGTATTAAATCGTTATCGTCCAACTGTATCCAAGGCCAATACCGAAGCCATGAAGCAGGTGGACTGGTATCCCAGTGTGGATGTGAGTGAAAGCGAGCAAGCGTTTCATCTACATGCGGAATTGGCCGGAGTGAAAAAAGAGGACATTAAAATCAGTGTGCATGAAAATGTTCTAACCTTGTCTGGTCAACGTGAAAGTAAACACGAAGA
>JBFEWA010000516.1:0-1339 GCA_041546605.1 Bermanella sp. | reverse complement strand
GGGCCGAAAGGCCCTTTTTTATTGTCTGGTAAAAATCCGCTATACATCCATATTGGCTGTTGATATGGCGCATGTATTAAACCCTGCATCAACGTACAGTATCTCGCCGGTAATGCCGCTTGATAAGTCAGACCCAAGGAACATGGCGGTATTACCCACTTCTTCGATGGTGACATTGCGTCTTAATGGCGCTCTCTGTTCGTTATCCTTCAGCATTTTTCTAAAACTCTTAATACCTGAGGCGGCTAGGGTGCGAATAGGCCCAGCACTGATGGCATTAACGCGGACGCCCTTAGGCCCTAGGTTACTTGCTAAATAGCGCACACCGGCTTCTAGGCTTGCCTTGGCTAGGCCCATGACATTGTAGTTAGGCAGTGTCTGAGTGGAGCCGTGATAGGTCAGTGTTAAGATGGATGCTTTGTCACTGAAGTGATCTTTAAATGCTTGCGTGAGGGCTATGAAGCTGTAGCTGCTTATGTCGTGGGCAATGGCAAAGCCTTCTCGAGTCGAAACATCAACCATGTCCCCCTCTAGCTCATGTCCTGGTGCAAACCCTACCGAGTGAACGAGAATATCCAGAGTTGGCCAAGTTTTAACAAGGTCATCCCTTAGATTGGTAATCTCGCTGTCTTTTGCAACATCACAAGGGAATATTAGGTCGCTACCAAATTCTTTGGCGAATTCTTCAACGCGAGATTTTAATTTTTCATTTTGATATGTGAAGGCAAGTTTGGCGCCTTGCTCGTAAAAACTTTTGGCAATGCCATAGGCAATGGATTTTTTACTAGCAATGCCGACAATTAATGCGGTTTTCCCGTCTAATAGTCCCATGGTGGTTTCCAGTTTGCAGAGGATTGCTGATAATAATGACAAGCCACTTGGTGTTCTTGACCGTCCGTAACAATTAATTGTGGTCGCTTCTCAAAACAGTCATCTTTAGCCATATGGCAGCGAGTATTAAAGTGGCAGCCATTAGGTGGATTAATAGGAGAGGGGAGCTCCCCTTCGATTCGCTTCCTGTCTCTTTTGTGATTCGGATTAGGTGTAGGGATCGCATCGAGTAAATATTGTGTGTATGGATGCTGTGGGTTTTCAAATAAGGCTTGGCTTGAAGCGGTTTCGACCATGGAGCCTAGATACATAACCCCAATGCGGTCAGAAATGTGTTTAACAACCGCCAAATCATGAGCGATAAATAACAGCGCCAAATTCATTTCTTTTTGCAAATCGATCAAAAGGTTGATGATTTGTGCCTGCACAGAAACATCTAACGCTGATACAGGTTCATCACAGATTAATAGTTCTGGCTCAAGAGCAATGGCTCTGGCGATGCCGATTC
>JBFEWA010000079.1:0-10468 GCA_041546605.1 Bermanella sp. | reverse complement strand
TTCCAACCACAAGCTGGCGTCTAAATCCAAGTGGTTGGTGGGTTCATCCAGCAAGAGCAAGTCACTCGGCATGATCAGTGCCTTGGCTAGGTTCAAGCGCATGCGCCAGCCACCACTAAACGCACTCACGGGTAAAGACATTTGCTCTTGTTTGAACCCTAAACCCGCCAACATGGTTTGACCAAGTTGCGCCACTTGATAGCCATGGATCAATTCAAACTCACCATGAAGTGTGGCCAACTCTAAATCCTGCTGGGCCGCCTCCGCTTGCTCAATGGCTTTTTGAATACGGCGAAATTCCTGATGCCCATCCAACACATAATCCAATGCGCTTTGTTCAGATGCGGCCACTTCTTGCGCCATGTGAGCCACGCGCCAATTTTTAGGAAGGTATAACTCTCCCTGGTCTGGCACCAATTGCTGCAGCAATAATTTGAATAACGTGGACTTGCCTGCACCATTGGCCCCAACCACTGCTAACTTATGACCATCATGAACCGTAAGATCAGCTTGTTGCAGGATTATCTTAGTGCCTAGGTGTAAATTAACCTGTTGCAGACGTATCATAGGAAGACTTCACAAAATTAAAGAGGTGGTCGGTGTTTCAAGGAGCGCATGATGCCACAAATTTCGAACATAACCCATTCTGGCTATATTCCTTAAAGCAATATAAAGCTGAGAAATGCGCACAATTTTTATTAGCCGCGCAAGATGACTGGGATTTGGATATCAATTTTCTTTTATATATCGGCTGGCTCAGCACCCAAGAAAAAATCCCATCTCTATCAACGGCTCTGACTTATTCTAAAACCTGGCAAGCCCATGTGGTGAAACCCATTCGCTCATTACGTCGCCGCATCAAGCAACAAGCACAGACAAAGAGCAATACACAATGGTATCAAGCCATTAAACAACTGGAATTAGCAGCAGAGCAGCGCCAACAAGCTTGGCTTTATTTAGAGAGCTTAAAATGGCCGAAACACACATGTGGCTTTGATGAGTGCTTTCAAGAAATGATAACGGAGTATTTAAAACAAGAAGGGATCAAACAATCGAAGGAGTGGTTACAAGCACTCAAAGAGTACTTGCAACCTTAAGCTGAAACTTAGTTGTTTTCAGCAAATACGCTCTGAACAGCTGGAGCTGGCATTTCAGGCTTAGTTTCAACAGCTGGTGCTGGTGCTACTTTTGCAGGTTTTGCCGCTTTAGGTGCTTTAGGTGCTTTTTTCGCAGCTTTAGCAGGCTTAGCCGCTTTCGCTTTAGGGGCTTTTTTAGCGGCTTTCTTAGCAGCTGCTTTTTCTTTAGCCGCAGCCGCTTTCGCTTTCTTAGCAGCTGCTTTGGCAGCTTTCGCTTCAGCTGCTTTTACTTTTGCAGCGGCTTTTTTCAATTTGTCCGCTTCTTTTTTCGCTTTAGCTTTAGCTTTGGCTTTCTCAGCCGCTACTTTCGCTTTGGCTTTTGCTTTAACCGCTGCGGCTTTAGCTTTGGCTTTTTCTTTAGCAGCCGCTGCTTTTTCTTTAGCTGCTTCTGCTTTCAAGAAGGCTTTTTCTGCAGCTACACGTACTTTTTCAACTTTAGCGGCTTTAGCGGCTTCTGCTTTCAATTCAGCTTGAACGGCTTTAGCGGCGCTAACAGCAGCTTTGGCTGCTTTAAGGGCTTTAGCGGCATCAGCAGCTTTAGCTTTAGCAGCTGCTAGTTGCTTAACACCAGCAGGGGTTTTCTTAGCTTTAACCTTGGTAGCCACTTTTGCTTGCGCGTCTTTCGCTTTCTTAGCGGCAGCGGCAGCTTTAGTAGCAGCTTTCGTGGCAGTCGTTACGTCTTTCGCAGCAGCAGCAACTTGCTTAGTACGAGCAGTAGCTAATTCAGCGGTTAGTTTAGCGATTTCATTTTCTAGCTTAGTAACAGGGGTTACTACTTTCTTAGCGGCAACTTTCTTCGCAGGTGCTTTTTTAGCAGCTGGCTTTTTAGCTGGTGCTTTTTTTACTGCGGCTTTAGTCGCTTTCTTAGTAACGGGTTTTTTACGGGCTGCCATGATTACCTCTGGGTATGCTCTGTGTGGGTATCGGCAATTATACAAACACAAAACTGATACGCCAGATTTAAACCACTTTTTTTCAAAAAAATTAACTATTTTTCAAATTTTTCTGTTGTAGGTTGAGCCATTTGATGAGTGGCTGCCATTCTTCGAGGTCTTTTTCGTGGGGCTGAGTGAAATCAAAGATACCCATGCCAAATTCTGCGGCCTTAACATATTGCTGGGTATCACGAATGGTGGTGATGAATGGGATGTTCAGACTATTCAAAAACGCTTCTAATTTATTGTAACCCAATGTATTTCGCTTCACTCGATTTGCAATTACCGCTATGGGTTTGGGTTTGATTCTAAATCCCGGACTGAGTAGCACTTCTTTTATAAAGCCAGTGGCTGCTCGAATATCAATGACAGAGGGCACCACTGGCATTAACACTAAGTCGCAATGTCGCAAGTGGTCAGAAAGCACATTTCCAGTAACACCTGCTGGTGTATCAATAATGATATGGCTGGTATTCAACGGCACCATCAATTGAAAACTACGCGTCGTATGCGTGTCATCTTTGCGGTAAGCCGCTACAGAATAAATATTCGGAAGAGAATGGCCTCGGGCGGAAAGCCATTGAGCACTGGAGCCTTGCGGGTCATGATCTATCAACGCCACCTTGTGACCTTGAGCGGCGAAGTAAGCTGCTGTATTGGTTGCCAGTGTGGTTTTACCGCACCCCCCTTTTGCATTAGCAATAAGAATACGTAATGGTTGAGTTTGATTGACCACTCGCACTGGTTGAGATTTTAAAGGCTCTGAAAATTTCCTTGTCACTGGCGCACCTAGTATCCTTAAAATCGCTCAAGGTGTAAGCCTGCATCACCTTTTATTCTATCTAACCTTTTATCAAGCACTTCAGATATGCCTCTGAATTAGGTTAAGATCCAACTTCTACATTACAAGGAACGTATCCATGGGTCTATTTAATAAGTTGCTTCTGTTAGTTTTAGTTTTGGCATTAGCCAGCCCCTTCATCCTTAAAAAGCCCGACGGCACACCCTTCGTTCGCCTTCAAGATTTTCTAGATTCTGTACCTGATGTCAAAACACCATCCTTGTCTACCGAATCCAAACCCTTATATCGCTGGCAAGATGAAAAGGGCAACTGGCAATATAGCGATCATCCGCCAGAGAACGTGCAAGCTGAATCCATGCAGGTCGAGGATAAAATCAATTCCATGAAAACCATCGACTTACCCGAAGGTTATCGCGATTCAGAAACACCTAAACGCTTTGACCCTCTGGATGGTTCCGGTACTTCACTGCCTCTCACCACCGCTCCCATAGAAAAAGTGCCTGAGATGCTCGATCAAATACAAAACTTCCAACAAGAATTGGAGGATCGCAAACACACCTTAGACAACCTATAACTCTTAATCTAACTGATAAGTAATTCCGTTTGCTCCCACTGCCCGATAACCAGAGGGAGCAAATACCACGTCCAGCACTTGTGTCTTTTTGTTAACCCAACCACTTCTTGGGGCCAGTTGCCACTCTTTTGCTTTTTGCATATCTGACATTTTCCACAGCACCACTTGCCCACTGGAGCTGCCTGTTAGCAACTCAGTTCCCGCCAAATTAAATTGTGCACTCTGGAAGTAACCGCGGTCTTGGGCTAACTGCCCTAATTCTTTACCACTGGTTAAATCCCAGATAATACTTTCACCACGGTGACTGGCCGCAAATCCCAAACGGCCATTTGCAGAAATTGCCACGACTCTAATTTGGTTTCTCAATTCCCAAGAGGACACCACTTTACCCGTGGACAAATTCCAGAATTTCACTAATGAGTCATCACCTCCGGTCATGGCCCACTGACGATCGGCGCTCATACTCACGGTCTGCACGATACCTTCATGGGGCAAACGATATTTCACGCCACCATTTTGAATATCAAATAACACTGCCTCATAGCTGTCTAAGCCCAACAAGGCCCAGCGCCCACTATTGGCCAACGCCATATCTTGAATATTAGAGGGGGCTTCCCATAACCAAAATGCTTCCCCTGTTTGGGCATTCCACAGCACTATCTTGCGATGCTCCGCTGTTGCAGCATATTGATGGTTTTGACTAATGGCGCAGGAAAGAATGCCGGTTTTGCTATCCGCTTTATGATTCCAATCATACAAACGCTCAGCCGGTGACACCTGCCAGTAACTGCCCCCATGATGCACAGACCCGATGAGTGCATGACTGCCGTCTGCAGATAAACACGCCGAATACACCCCTTGTTGTGCCATCTCCCATTGCTGAGATGGGCTCTCCCCCGAGCTGCATCCATATAAAGTGGTTATTGCAATTATGATAAGAAGTATTTTCATATAATCATCCCTACTTTCCTTTAGTGTAGGCGAGTATGACTATTTTGGCAGATATGTAATTGACGGGCTTAAAGGAGAGAATCAAGAGATAAAAAAATAGACGCTCGAGGCGTCTATTTAAGATTCGTTATGCGATCATTTCCTTATGTACATTATGCAGCGCTTCTATTAATTCATCTTCTAACTCAAAACGCTCTTCTAATAACTCACCTAACTCAGATAAATCTTTTGGTAGATCTGTTAACTTCTCGATACATTTTTCAGCACAATCATAGTTGTCATTGAACTCAACACACTTAACTGTGATCTCTTCCAATCTTGGATAGTGGTGTTTGGCTAATTCAATACCACCATCGTTAAACTCTTTCGCTTCACGAATCAGTTGCTCATACACCTCAAAGTGTCCTGCACTGCAATAATCCATCAGTACCTGGCAGAATGCTTCCACTTTTACAGATAACGGCGTTTCTCGCGGAGAATACGGTTTCAAACCTTTTATAGCGCAGTACAGTACCAACAACTCTTGACGTTCGTTCAACCAACGATCAATGATTGAATGCACGCCACCCCAACGTTCCTTTGCATCTTTGCAACTTTCCAACATGGCCAATCCTCTTACTTATACTTATCAATCAAAGGTTCAGTCCATTCAATATAGGCATTGGATTTATGCCCTGCAAGCTCAATTTTTTCTATATTTTTAGTGCTTGAGTTGAGCTGTTTTTTACAATAGTATCGCTATAAAGCGTTTTCTAAATTTCGTTTTTTTATGGCGCTTTTTTGCTATTTCTCTCTGTGATCAGTAGATAAATCCCCACCACTAAAAAGCCAACAAACCACACCAACACCCACTGTGGCATAGATAAACCAAGAAAAGACCAGTAAGAATCTGCGCAGTTACCATTGCCGCGTAGCATCACACTTAATACTTCCGCCCATGGCAAGGTTTCCACCATGTATTCCAAGCTAGGACCACATGTTGGTACTTGATCCGCAGGTAGGCTCTGAATCCATACATGACGCCCTGCTACACCCAATCCCAAAATGGCACTTAAGATCATAAATACATGACTTGCTAATGACGCCATTTGATTGCGCGCAAACAAAAATCCTAACAATCCCGCGATCCCCACTAATAACACCCCAATACGCTGCATAATGCACAGGGGACACGGGTCCATATATAAAACGTACTCAAAGTAATAGGCACTGGCTAACAACGCCGCGCATGCAACAAAAACCCCTAAACCTATGAAGCGGTTTGATAGTGGAAACATGTATAACCCTTAATTATCGAAAATAATGACCATATCCCATTCATAGACACAAGATTATGGCGTTGGTTGCAGCAAGGTGCTCAAGCTGTTCTATGCTAAAGACAGACGAAACCAAAAGGAATCTAGCATGAAACACGTCAGTCTCTTCATTCTAATGATTTTATTTAGCATTAGTAGCTATGGTGCAGCGGGTGCGGCCACAGGTAATAGCACCCAGTATGTGCATTTACAGCCTGCTTTCGTACTGAACTATGGCAGCAACACCACAGGTCGCCTCAAGTACATTCGCACAGACGTGGCATTACGTGTCACCGGGGCCGAAGCCGCTGGCAAAGTGAATCACCACCAAGCCTTTATTCGCAACCAGCTAGTACTACTTTTAAGCCAGCAAGATGAAGCCACTGTGAATGATGCTCAGGGGCGAGAGAAGTTACGTCAGGTTGCATTGGATGAAATAAGAGCGCTCATGACTGAGCTTGAAGGTAAGCCGTTCATTGACGACTTGTATTTTCAAAACTTCGTGGCGCAGAATTAGCGATCCACACACAGCAAAAAGGCCACGTTAAGTGGCCTTTTTCATTTATAGGGTCTGTTTGAGAGGTTGAGCATGCTTGATGTCATACTGCTCTTTGCCGTCTTGCCAGCCTGCTTCCCAAGCGTTGACGACAATTTCCGCTTTATGAGGGCAAGCACTAATGTCTTTCCCTACCATACCAGCCATAAATCCATGGCGATAAGCTTTTTCTAGGTTCTCAAGATCCCAGTGGGCATCCACTAGTTTCATAGCTTTGTCCATATGCCTTTTTTAGCTAAATCTATCGCAGAAGGCACCAATATCAAGCAAACCATACGTCGTTTCCAGCCAATGTTAAAATTGGCCAGTTTATTTGTGACAACCGTCACGCTTTAACAAGGTATTCCGCTAAATATTGCGAGAAATCAGTCGAATCCGCTGCTTCAATTTGATGCTGTTGATCAATGGATTGGTGCGCAAGATTCAACCAATATTGCGCATGCTGCTCATCCAGTGGTTGCTCAAAATGTTTGGCCACTTGCTTGGCTTGGGCCAATGCAAAATCCTTGAACGAGCTTTGTTTGGCTTTCATGGTCGCCAATACCTGAGCACTTGGGGTAAGAGACACATCCTCGATACGGGCTTGCATGCTGGCTAATGCCTGCTGCATATTTTCAGAATTATTTTTCTCATCCAGCAATTTTGCCAATTGCAACATGGCTTCAAGTAATTCACGTCCCCATTGTTTTAAGCTCACACGTTCCCCATGACGACACAGTGCAAATGCAGGGTCACGTCCTTCCATTACCACGCGCTTGTGGTTTTCTGAAACCTCATTGCATTCGCTATCGCTTAATTTAGGGCTTGGGCTTAACAAACAGTAAGCTAAGAATAAATCCATAAAGTGGATTTGATCGGCATTCACCCCTAGGGCTTCAAATGGATTCAAATCCAAGCAACGCACTTCAATATACTCCACACCGTGTTCATTTAATGCGGTCAGCGGTTTTTCGCCATTCTTGCTATTTCGTTTCGGGCGAATGTCTGAATAGTATTCGTTTTCGATTTGCAAAAGATTGGTGTTCAGTTGCTTATAAACGCCATTCTCTTCTACACCAATGGCTTCATACTGAGGCATAGAATGCTGCATGGCAGATTTAAGAGTTTGTGTATAAGTGGGTAAGCCGTTGAAACACACAAACAAATCGTCTTGGGCATTGTTCTGATAACCCAAACCACTCATGCGCAGGCTAGTCGCATATGGGCCGTAGAAGGTTTCATCGTCCCATTTTTCTAATCCGTGATCGTCGCTTTCTAAGAAGCTGGCATCAAGGGCTGGGCTGGCTCCGAATAAATACAACAACAGCCAAGCATAACGGCGGAAATTACGAATTAAGCCAAAATAACCCTGACTGACAAAGTCTTTATCTAATGATTCCCCCTGCCATTGGGCCATGGCTTGCCATAATTCATCGGAGACCGAAAAGTTATAGTGTAACCCCGCGATGCATTGCATTTTGCGCCCATAGCGATGCCACAAACCATGACGATACACATGCTTTAAGGTACCGACATTTGACGAGCCATAAGCCGCAATGGGCACATCTAATTCATCACGAATCACCCCAGGCATGGAAGCCGGCCAAATCATTTGCCCATCTAAATGCTGATAGCTGAAACGCTGCACTTCATCTAAAAACGCCAACACATCTTCTGCGTTATCTTTCACTGGTGTAATGAATTCTAATAACGCTTCGCTGTAATCCGTGGTGATGTGCGAGTGGGTGAGGGCACTACCGAGTGCCAGAGGGTGCTCAGACTGATTAATCTGCGCATCCCCATTAACCCTAAGGCCTTCTTTTTCAATACCGCGAGTGAATCGCAACGCACTGGGCGCCATGGACTGAAGGTGTGATAACACTTGGTCGAATGGGAGTGACTGAGACAAAGGAGGCTATCCTTAAGATGGAAATTGGGGCGATTATAGCCAGCTTGCTTCCGGATAAAAACAAGCATGGCGCAACACTGTATCCTAAATAAGCATGAGCCTCACAAAGAAACCCATGCTTAATGCTTAAGATTATAGTCGCTTACTCTTCTTTTTCTGCGCCTGGGCAAATAATGCAGCCATGCCTGAGTTCGCCGCTGGCGCGGCTGGCTGACTGCTGTGCTGGCGAGGCGCACTATTACGCGGCTTGCGCTCCCCTCGTGGCGTGGCCTTTTCCGCCTGATAATCACTGGCGTTATCGCTCATGCGCATGGAAAGGGCGATACGTTTACGCGGCGCATCCACTTCCATCACTTTCACTTTTACCACATCACCGGCCTTTACCACTTCACGGGGATCATCAATGAACTTATCGCTCATCATAGAGATATGCACTAGACCATCCTGGTGAACACCCACATCCACAAACGCGCCAAACGCCGTAACGTTGGTCACCACCCCTTCTAGGATCATGTCGTCACGTAGGTCTTTGATTTCTTCAACCCCTTCTTTGAATTCAGCGGTAATGAATTCAGGACGCGGGTCACGACCGGGTTTTTCAAGCTCGGCCAAAATGTCTTTAATAGTTGGTAAACCCACTTGCTCAGTAACGAATTCACTGGCATTCACCGCTTTCAAAAAGGCGCTATCACCAATAATGGACTTCACATCTTTTTGCGCTTTTGCCGCTATGGTTTCAACCACATCATAAGACTCTGGGTGAACCGCGCTAGCATCCAGTGGGTTTTTACCGTTGGAAATTTTCAAGAAGCCCGCCGCTTGCTCGAAGGTTTTACCACCCAAACGTGGAACCTTTTTCAAATCGCTGCGGCTTTGGTAAGCGCCATTTTCTTCACGGAACGCTACGATATTGTTCGCAATCGTGGCGTTCAAACCGGATACACGCGTCAGCAACGGCACCGACGCCGTATTCAAGTCCACACCCACAGCGTTCACACAATCTTCTACTACCGCATCCAAAGAGCGTGCTAATGCAGATTGAGACACATCGTGTTGGTATTGGCCCACGCCAATGGCCTTCGGCTCGATTTTCACCAGCTCCGCCAACGGATCTTGTAAACGACGGGCAATGGAAATAGCACCACGAATGGTCACGTCTAAATCAGGGAACTCTTTCGCGGCCAATTCAGACGCTGAATACACAGAGGCACCGGCTTCGCTCACCACAATTTTTTGCACTTTTAAGCCTGGGTTTTCTTTTATGAACTCAGCCACTAAGCGATCAGTTTCACGACTACCGGTACCGTTACCGATGGCGATCAAACCCACGTTGTGTTTTTCACACAGTATTTTTAATACCGCCTTACTTTGTGCAATTTGGTTTTGCGGTGGCGTGGGATACATCACACCGTGATCCATCACCTTACCTGTGGCATCCACAACCGCCACTTTCACACCGGTACGCAAACCCGGGTCCAAACCGATCGTAGCTTTATGACCAGCCGGTGCCGCCATCAATAAATCTTTCAAGTTCGTGGCGAACACTTTAATGGCTTGCTCTTCTGCGCTTTCGCGGATGCGTGTGATCAACTCGTTTTCAAGAGAGGTTAATAGCTTAACGCGCCAAGTCCATTTCACCACTTCTGCTAACCAGCGATCCGCGGGGCGGCTTTGGAATTCAATATTATAAAAACCGGCCACCATGCCTTCACACGGACTAGGGGTCAGTTTGTCGTTAGGATCGCCGGTTACCAAATTAGCCGCTAAGAAACCTTCATTGCGGCCGCGTAAGATGGCTAACGCACGGTGGCTCGGCACCTTGTTTAATGGCTCATCATGTTCAAAGTAATCTTGGAATTTTGCCGCTTCGGCTTCTTTGCCTTTCACCACACGCACACTTAAGGTGGCTTCTTCCCAAAGGAAATTACGCAATTTTTGAATCAAATCTGCGTTTTCAGCAAAGCGCTCCATCAAAATGAATTTCGCGCCATCCAAAACCGCTTTCACATCGGCAAAGCCTTTGTCAGCATCAATGAATTTTTCTGCTTCGGTTTCTGGGTTTAATTGCGGGTTTTCTAATAACGCATCCGCCAGAGGCTCGATGCCTGCTTCAATGGCGATTTGGCCTTTAGTGCGGCGCTTTTGCTTATAGGGTAAATATAAATCTTCTAAGCGGTTTTTGGTGTCCGCCAACATGATCTGACCTTTTAACTCATCGGTCAGCTTGCCTTGTTCATCAATGCTTTTAAGAATGGAAGCTCGACGATCTTCCATTTCACGTAAATAACGCAGACGCTCTTCGAGTTGACGCAGCTGGCCATCGTCCATGCC
>JBFEWA010000408.1:0-2687 GCA_041546605.1 Bermanella sp. | reverse complement strand
GCTAGCATTCAAAGCATTATTTAGTAACGTTTCTGCCATTAAAGAATGAAGGGGGTAACTGGAAATTCCTATTTTGATATTTAAATAATGCTCATCATCGTCCAAGTTAATCACCTCGGACAAGCAATTAATAATCAGTTGTTCAAGTGCGTTTGACTCTGATATTGGAATGTTCTGTTTATTGTTTTTTTCATAATTAAAAATGGCAAATACACCTTCTTCTAAATACGAAAGATTAACCGACATATCCAAGTGCGCCCTTAAACGAATGGCTACGAAATACACCAGATTATCTAGCCATTGTTTGCCTTTCAATTCGGTGAGCTCAATAAAATCAACCAATCGGACAACACAGGTTTTAATTCCCTTGCCATAGGCATCGGCAACGATCATTTGATCTAACCGATCAAGAAATAGTTTTTTATTGGGAAGACCTGTCAATTCATTATAATACGCAAGCGATGTAGCATGTTTCACCAGCCCAGCAACATGCTGAGCATGAAGCAACTGGTCTTGCACCAAATTAGCGAAGACCTGTAATTGCTGCGCATCATTTTCTGAAAAGCATCGAGGCACTTCATCAATAATACAACAGGTCCCCAGTGGCAAACCGCTGGCAGAGCGAATGACAGCTCCTGCATAAAAACGAATATTAGGGTTCTCCAACACCAAGGGGTTACCTTTGAACCTGTCATCCAATAGAGCATCTTCTATTACCAACGTATCATTTTGAGCAACGGCATGCCCACAAAAAGAGATGTCGCGAGGTGTTTCTGACACGTCTAAACCTTGGCGAGATTTAAACCATTGCCGGTCCTCATCAACCAGGCTAACTAAGGCAATAGGAACCTTAAAGAATTGACTCATAAGTTGCGTTAAGTCATCTAGGCATTTTTCAGGTGGGGTATCCAAGATTGCCAATTCATGAAGTTGCTGAAGACGTTCTTGCTCATTCTCTATACATTCAGGAGGGGTGTATTGCAATTGCTTC
The DNA here is from genome assembly GCA_041546605.1 of Bermanella sp. Taxonomy (GTDB): domain Bacteria; phylum Pseudomonadota; class Gammaproteobacteria; order Pseudomonadales; family Oceanobacteraceae; genus Bermanella. The sequence goes on along the minus strand of JBFEWA010000408.1, from coordinate 1,696 downwards.
GCCACATGCTTTAAAAGTACCTTAGGCAAACGGCTGAGATTAATCATATACGTACTCTGGCAATTGAATCACTACTCTAAAAAGGATAGAGCAGGCTTAAACAGAGTCTAATAGGTATAACACTAAGATCTATTCAGTTTTCCTGAAAGGGGATAATAATATAAAAGGGATAAAACAAGCTTGAAATTGGAGGGACCTCCAGCCACACCCCGGCACACGAGTCCATAACTACCGTTGCTCCCTTCCGGGCCTGGCGGGGTTCGCTATATATCGTTGCGAGGGGACCGGAGGCCACCATAGCGGAAAACCAAGAGCGGTTTTCTAGGGCTTCAGTCTCACTAAAGCCCGCGCATTGTCTTAAAAAAACCAGTTAGTTTCAAGGACTTATTGAAATTGCCCACTTTTTGTGAAGATTCCCTTCCTTCAAGGCAAATCCATTTAAGCCTGTTACACTAAGAAAAAAGTATGACTAGGTGGACGAATGCTGCGAATTACCCCCATCCCCATTCTGCAAGATAACTATGTTTGGTTGCTCGAGCACAACCAGCAGACCCTCATCGTTGATCCAGGCGAAGCCGAGCCTGTTTTAGCGTATTTAGAGCAGCATGACCTAAAACTGGACTACATCTTCGTCACCCATAAACACTGGGATCATGTGACTGGCATAGAGAAAATCAAAGCCGCCTTTCCTGACTGTACTCTCTATGGCACAGGGCATTTTGATATTCCTTGCCGTGACATCGCCTTAATGGGCGGCGAATCGTTTGAGCTAATGGGGCTCACCTGGAAGGTGTGGCATACACCTGGTCACACCCTTGATCACATTGTATTTCATACCCAAAGCCAAGAAAATAACGGTATAACGCAAGATTATGTCTTTAGTGGCGACAACCTTTTTGCCTGTGGTTGCGGGCGAATGTTCGAAGGCTCACCGGCGCAGTTTCACGCATCACTGCAAAGCCTCGTCGGCCTGCCACCCTCAACCAAAATTTATTGCACCCATGAATACACTTTGGCCAATATTAACTTTGCCCTGCATATCGAACCCAATAACACCTACACCTTGCATCGCCAAGACGTGAGCCAGTCACTCAGGCAAAACCATGAACCAACCTTACCAACGACGGTAGCCGATGAGTTAAAGAGTAACCCCTTCGTACGTTGCGATCAGCCGGATGTGATTCGTGCCGCGGAGCATTTTAGTGGTAAGGTGCTAGGAAAGCCGGAAGAAGTCTTTGCCATCATTCGGCAAATGAAGGATCAATTTTAACCTGCGTTACTCTAACAATAAGAACATGCCATGAAGAAAAATGTTTGGCTCCCTGTTGCGGGATTTCCAGAGTTGCATATTGGGCAATACATTGTCCCCAATTTTGTCTCCAATGCGGTGGCCATAGAAATCTCACCCAGTGAGTTCATTGTGATCAGTCCGGGGGCGCCTTTACTGGCCGCTTGGCATGAGCAATTCCCCCAAGCTACTCAATTACACATAGTGTTTCCCAATGGATACCATCACATGGGGGTCAATGCTTGGCTTGAAGACTTTCCGAATGCCAAGCTCTATGCCAGTACCGCGGCCATTAAGCAGCTAAAACAAAAAGGGTTTGGGCAAGCACCCATCAAGGATATAGAACACAATTCAATGCCACTGCCTAAGGATTATTATTTGCGCTTCCCTCCCGGACACAGAGCCGGT
>JBFEWA010000421.1:0-2571 GCA_041546605.1 Bermanella sp. | reverse complement strand
GACTCGATTCTACGGGGCCTATAAGACCCTTTCAATGCCTTATATTAGCTGTAAAAGCGTGGCTGTCTGAATCCGCTTATTATGTGGCGAGACTTGCAAATATATTAAATTAACTTCCCACTAAACTGCCCTTAATCGTGAATATTAAGGAAAGGTTATGGCTAGTTTACCCTTGATCGTGGGCTTTGGTGGATATAATGCTGCTGGGCGCAGTTCATTTCATCATGCCTATGAACGTCTGATTTTTGATGCACTTAATACCCAACAAAAACGTTTAGCCTTGGCCAATTTGGCTGTGCTCATGGGGCTGGTGAGGGGGCAAGGTGCAAGCTATGTGACATTAGATGGACAAGAGTTAGGGTTGGCTGAATTGGAATCCCAATATGCTCAGATCATTCTTAATAGCACTCTGGTGCGTAAAATTGAGCCCAGTTATTTTGATGTGGATAACGTGCCGTGGCAGCAAGAGGTGGTCATGGAGTCATCCGGGCACCCCATTGAATTTGTATTAGCGAAGAAGCAACTACCTAAAACCCCGCCTGAAGATTGGCAAATTTTGCCAGAAGATAACAAGCATGTACGCGTGCGATTAACCAAACCGGTTTCAATGAAGATTCAAAACGTGCGTGAATTAGCGGCCAAAGCGGCAGGGCAGTTTCCCAGTGGGTTTGACCCTGTTGCACATTATAACGCTCGCTTTCACCCGCGATCTTTACAAATGACCATCTTAGGGGCATCCGACGCCATTAATAGTTGTGGTATTCCATGGCAGGTCATCGCCGATGCGGTCAGTGGTGACCAAGTGGCGGTGTACTCCAGCAATATCATGGGGCAATTGGATGAAGCCGGTTTAGGGGGGATGCTCACCGCACGCTTAAAAGGCAAGCGCATTAGTAGCAAGCAATGCCCCCTTGGGCATAACAGCATGACGGCGGATTTTATAAACGCCTATGTGTTAGGCAGTGTGGGCACAACCGGTTCCATTACAGGAGCGTGTGCAAGTTTTCTCTATAACTTAAAAGCCGGTATTGAAGATATTCAAAGCGGCCGACGCAAAGTGGTGTTAGTGGGCAATAGTGAAACCCCCATCACACCAGAAATCATAGATGGTTATGCCAGCATGGGGGCCTTGGCTACAGAAGAAGGGCTGCGTTTACTGGATGGGGGTAAGGACGTGGATTTTCGCCGCAGCTCTCGGCCGTTTGCCCAAAACTGCGGCTTTACCATTGCCGAATCCAGCCAATACGTACTACTCATGGATGATGAGTTGGCCCTTGAACTAGGGGCGAATATTTATGGTGCGGTGACGGATGTTTTTGTAAATGCTGATGGTGTGAAGCAGTCCATTTCCACCCCAGGAATTGGCAATACAATCACCATGGCAAAAGCGGTGGCGTCTGCCGTGGCTTTGCTTGGTAAAGAGGCGGTACAGCACCACAGTTTTATTCAAGCCCATGGATCAAGCACGCCGTTGAATCGAGTCACGGAGTCGAAAATTTATCACGAAATTGCCCAAACGTTTGATATCAAACAGTGGCCGGTGACGGCGATTAAATCCTACCTCGGGCATTCTTTGGCTACGGCCAGTGGTGATCAATTAGCCATGACGTTAGGGGTGTTCGCAAAGGGCATTTTGCCTTGTATCAATACCATTGATGCAGTTGCCAGTGATGTGGCGAATGAGCATTTACTGTTGCCCCTGCAACACATAAAGCGTCCACCAGAAGAATGGCAGGTGGCCTTTTTAAATTCAAAAGGATTTGGCGGCAATAATGCCAGTGCCGTGGTGATTTCGCCCCACGTGGCAAAAGACATGATGATTCAGCGCTACGGCGAGGCGTTATTTAAAGAATACGAAAGCCGTTTAGCGTTTACCGACGAAAGAGCCAAACAATACGACGATGCGGCATCAAAAGGGCAGCTTAATGTGATTTACCGATACGGAGAATCACCCATAGAGAATGCTGCAGTGACCCTCACACAAGACAGTATTCGCATTGCCGGTTTTGCTCAGCCCATTGCACTGCCTAAAAACAGCATGTACCAAGACTGCATCCGAGCGTCATCAGAAGAAGAGCGCTTGTTACAACAAATTCGTCTGTAAGCCTAGATGGTATTGGCACCAGCTCTGGTATACTAAGCCCAGTTAACCTTTGCGAGTGCCCTATGTCATTTTCACAATTAGGGCTAGACGACAGTTTAGTCTCGGCCCTAACCGCGCTTAATTACCAGCAACCCACCGAAGTTCAGCAACACGTGATTCCCCATGTTTTAGCCGGGAAAGATGTGCTTGCAGGGGCGCAAACCGGTACGGGTAAAACTGCTGCGTTTGTTCTGCCTATTTTGCATCAATTAATTCACCGCCCAGCAAGCGATGATGTGCAATTAAAAGCGCTCATATTGGCGCCTACTCGCGAGTTGGCGGTGCAGGTGTTCAGTAGCATCGAAGCATATAGCCAAAACACCTCAGTGAAAGCAGCATTGGTTTATGGTGGTGTGAGTATTAGTGCGCAAGTGGAAGCATTAAAAAAAGGTGTGCACATTGTCGTGGCCACACCGGGTCGTCTGATT
>JBFEWA010000149.1:0-7273 GCA_041546605.1 Bermanella sp. | reverse complement strand
AACCAATAGCAATCGGGAGCACAAGATGACGCCATTTTATGACATTCAAATTGACGGTTTAGATGAACAACCTCTTGATCTTAACCAGTTCAAAGACAAGGTGGTTTTAATCGTGAACGTGGCCAGCGAATGTGGGCTCACCCCGCAATACGCAGGGCTGCAATCCCTGTATGAAAAATACAAAGATAAAGGCTTAGTGGTGTTAGGTGTGCCCTGCAATCAATTTGGTCAACAGGAGCCGGGCAGTAATCAAGCCATCGCCGAATTCTGTACCACAAAATTCAGTGTCACCTTTCCCATGACCACCAAGATCGACGTGAACGGAGCCAACCGTCATGCGTTATATGAATTTCTAATTGAAGACGGTGATGATATCGAATGGAATTTTGCGAAATTCTTGGTAAATAAAGGTGGCCATGTGGCTCAGCGTTTCAGTGCACGCTTAGAGCCATTAAGCGATGACGTGATTGAAGGGATCGAACAGCTGCTTTAGTGCTTTTTATGTTCTTCCATGGATAACACTTTCCCTTGCCGCTTGGCCGCATACATCTTGTGGTCAGCGCTTTTCAATAGCTCATCTAATGTGCGGCCATCCTCTGGATACATGGCCAAACCAATACTGGCCGACAGGGTGATGGTTTTCTTATCCACAAACTGCACCTTGGACATTTCTTCATGGATACGCCACATGACTTTCTTAGCATCCTCTGTGGTAATCACATGTTCCAACAGCACCACAAACTCATCCCCACCAAAGCGACACGCCACATCATCCATACGAATGCAATCGAGCAATATGGCCGACGCCATGATGAGCACACGATCCCCAGTATCATGACCATGGGTGTCGTTGATGTCTTTAAAATCATTTAAATCCACATACAACAACCCGATTTTATCCGCCCGCCGCTGGCACCCTGCGATGGAGCGCATTAAATAATCTTCAAAGTAATGACGATTGGCCAAGCCCGTTAAGCGATCATAATTGGCCCGTTGATAAAGCTTGTGATTAGCGTGTAATTTTTCCAGTTCACCTTGATAGTGTTTGCGCAAAAACACGTGCAAATAGAAGCCCACAGCAAGAAACATCAAACTTATTAGCAGCAGTAACATCAGGTTGATGCTGTCCACGCCCAATTGCTGAGTAAGTGTCAATTTGACCTTGTCATGGCCTAGGGCAAATTCCTTTTCAAAGCTCTCCACAGGAAACAGCATTTTCTCCCACAGAGCCATGGGCTGAGTGCTTACATCCACCATGGGGAGCAATTCCCCATAACGAACATTTAGCTGCATGCCAGGCTTATCTAAAACAATATCCTGCAGCAGGGCCTGACTTTTGATTACCAATAATGCGTATTGGTCCGGTATATCCTGACCCGGCAATAAACTGGGCTTAATCATCACAAAGGCGGTTTCGCCGTCGATCAATTCAAATCCCTCACTGATACTGGCCATGCCCGTACTCAAGGATTGCGCCATGGCATCATTCACAAACTGAATACTGGAAATATCCAACCCCAGCATGTTGAAGCTATTGTTCGTTTCTGGCTCCACAAACACCAAGGGGTAGTAAAACGCATCCGAAGTATGGGGGACATGAATAAAGCCTTGGCCAAATTCAAAACGGCGCACCCGTATATCGCTTTCCATTTTTGCCGACAGCCTGCGCTCAAACGCTGCCACATCAGAGCCTTCCACCCGCTGCGCCGCTTGGAACATATACAAGTTAGCGTAACGCTGCATCATGGTCTTAGTGTAAAAGCGGGCACGGTAGGGCTCTTGTACCCCCACTTCAGCCAAGAAGGCAGCAAAGCCATCCAAGATGGTTTCATTCACCACAAAGGCCTGTTGCAACGTATCTGCAATGCGACTACCGAATTCGTGAAAATCGTTTTTAGATTTGTTCAGGTTTTGCCAAATAAAAAACGACAAACTGACAATAAAGAACAGCGCGCCCAATAACACCAACAACCCATACAATCCAAATAAGCGTTTGTGGGTGCCATCATCTTTAGGGGGGGATTCATACGGTTTCACGGCCAAGCCATTTGGTTACTGCGCATCACCTTTTAGTTTAGACTACGCCCCATCTATTAGTCGTAAGTTGACAGGATTTTTCGCTATAATCCGCGCACCAAATATAACCACCACATAAACGCACCACGCACCATACAGGGTCGTTTTTGATATGGGTGATTTTGGTAATGTCGCGCCAGAGCCCATAAAGAGGGCTTTTATGCTATTTTTAATATCTGGCAAGGTTTATGCTTAATGGTCTGCACCATTTACATATCCAGATAAATGGCTGCACGGGTTTCACAAGGACCCAAGCCCCGCAAAGCCACCCATCCTCGTGGTTTTGCGAATTATGAATTACCGCCACAACCGATAATGGAGTCGCAATGGGGCAGATTATCCAAACAGAAATGACTGAATTAGTCACACCGTCCATGGCCAACTTCTCTGGCAACATGCACGGGGGAGAACTACTCAAGCTATTAGATAAAGTGGCTTACACCTGCGCCATGCGATACAGCGGGCATTACGCCGTGACCCTGTCAGTGGATAACGTACTATTTAAACAGCCTATTCACATCGGCGAAATGGTCACCTGCCTGGCCACGGTGAATTACACCGGCCGCAGCTCCATGGAAATCGGCATCAAGGTTATTGCCGAAAACATCCAAGAAAAAACCGTACGCCATACCCACACCTGTTTCTTTACCATGGTGGCCATGAAAGACGGCCGCCCAACACCAGTGCCAGAACTTGCCATCCAAAACGATGTGCAACGTCGCCGCTGGAACAAAGCGGTTAAACGCAAAGAAGCGCGTTTACTCCTGCAAAAAATGATGAAAGCCATCGAAAACGAAGACGACGAAGCCTTCGAAACCGCTTACGTTTAAGCCTCAACGTCAGACATAAAAAAACCGAGCACTTGGCTCGGTTTTTTTATGTGAAAAATCAAGCTTCACTGCTTATTGGGCCAAGCTTACCGGTTCAAAGGTTGATAAGATATTTACCACTTCTCGTGTCACATCGTCACTAGGCTCAAATACCGCGTGCAGATAAAATGCATCGTCTCCCATCTGAGCTCCACCCGCTAACTTACACACATTTTGCTCATCGTGAGTTGAGTAACAAATCTCATATAAGCTTGCATTAGGATCAAACTGCCAAGTTTTCAAATTAACTCGGCTATATTGAGAGTCTATTGCTTTACTAATATCACCCAATAACTTGTCAGCATAGTCTTCCACATTCACATCACGGTTTGACTCATAATTAACACTAATAAGAGCCTTCCCATCCTTTTTGGAGATGATCATGTCATCAAAACCGTTACTTAAGTTTAGTTGCTGCCAACCCGTATCTGTCATCATTGCGCGGTATTGCTTAGAGCCACCCATTACCGCACTCCCCAAATACAGAGGATCAATAGAGTTAGCCGCTGAACCAATAGATTTCACTTCACAAGTGAATTCAAATTCCTTCTTTTTGCACTCCTCAAAGTCAAAGCCATTAGGCACTACTGTCTTACCAAGCTTCCCTGCCAACATAGTCCCAAACTTATAACTCGCCTGAGAAAATGCAAATTCATACGCACCGGCAATCACCTTGTTATCGTAATTACCCGCCTCGCTTTGAGCATAAGATATAACGTCTTTTCTTTCACTAACACTCAAATCTGCCAACGTAATCAATATAATATTGTCTATAATTTGAGATATTTCCCCGACCACCTTGTCTAAGCTGGCTTCGGCAACCTCATCCATCTGATCCAATGAAACACTATCACTTCCAGGTTTATTCAGAATTAAAGCTTGCACCAAAGGCTTCACGACTCCGTTGAATAAAATAGACTGCATCAACGAATCAATATCTATTAGCTCAACCAAAGCTTCCTTATGAGCCAACAACTTTTTATCTTTTTTCAACACAGCAACTCGCTGTGCTGCAGCATTCCCAGCTTCATTAACAAGAGCTTCCGCACGTTCCATTGAAGCAATATATTTGGAACCTGTTTCCGTTCGATAAAAAGCAATGGCTTCCCTTGCTTTATCTTCTGGCATATTCGCCATAACGTATTCTTTTAGAGCTTGGTTGATACGTTCACTCTTAAAGCTGGCTTGAAATAGCTCCAACCCATCTTTTGATAAACCTGATTGTTGAGACGTTAAACCAGCCGTAATTTCATCATCACTTATATAGGAAGATGACAGTATTAATAATTCATGGGCTATTTCATCTGAACTTAAAGGGTTATTTACTAACTGATTTCCAGAACATGCTGACAGTAAAACAACAAACAGAACGACAAGAACTCTCACGGAACATCCTTTTAAAAATTAACTATCCGATTAAAAATAAAAGGCCCGCATAATATGCGGGCCAAGCACTAAAGCATTGATTAGATATACAGCACTTCATCAATTTCGTATTCGATTTCACCGTTTGGCACTTTCACCAACACCACATCCCCTTCTTCTTTGCCTAACAAAGCGCGGGCAATTGGAGAGCCAGAACTGATCTTGCCGTTAGGCACATCCGCTTCGTCTTCACCCACGATTTGGTATTGCTTTTCTTCGTCGGTATCCACGTTGATCAATTTCACTGTGGTACCGAAGATCACTTTGCCGTTTTTTGGCATGGTGGTGATATCAATCACTTGAACGTTTGATAATTTACCTTCGATGTCTTGAATACGACCTTCGATGAAACCTTGTTGCTCACGGGCAGCATGGTATTCGGCATTTTCTTTTAAGTCACCATGTTCACGGGCTTCAGCAATGGCCGCAATCACTTTTGGACGATCTACTTTTTTTAGCTGTTCGAGTTCTTCGCGTAATGCTTGTTCGCCCTGAACCGTCATAGGTACTTTTTGCATAATCACTCCTATTTAAGGCTAAGATTCGAGCCGATGATTGAATCATCGCTCAGGCCTATTTTTATTTTTTGCGAATTAGGCTTTATGTCTCATGGCACAAAGCAAAAATTCTGAATCCCAAAAACGCGAATAAGGGCCATAAGGCCCTTATTCGACTCATTGAAAAGCGTGTTTACTTAATTAAAGCGTGCAATTCTTGTAAACGACGAACGGTTTGTAGTCCATCTGATTCCAATGCTTTAACCACAGCTTCTGCACCTGCCAAAGTGGTAGTGTAGTAAACTTTGTGCTGCAATGCACTACGACGAATCTCAGCCGAATCAGCAATGGCCACTGGGCCTTCTGTGGTGTTCACAGACATGGCGATTTCATCGTTTTTGATCATATCCACAATGTGTGGACGACCTTCGTTTACTTTGTTTACACGTGTCACTTCGATGCCCGCTTCGCTTAAGGCTTTAAACGTACCCGCAGTGGCCATTAGGTTGAAGCCTAGGGCTTTCAGTCCTTTCGCTACTGGAATCACGTCTGCCTTATCCGCGTCACGCACAGATACAAACACATTACCTTCGGTTGGTAATTTCTCACCCGCGCCTAGCTGAGCTTTAAAGAAGGCTTCACCAAAGGTTTCGCCTGCGCCCATTACTTCACCGGTGGATTTCATTTCAGGTCCAAGAATTGGGTCAACCCCTTGGAACTTGTTGAATGGGAACACCGCTTCTTTCACTGAGTAATAAGGCGGAATGATTTCTTTAGTAAAGCCAAGCTCTGCCAAAGATTTACCCATCATCACTTTCGCTGCAATCGCGGCCAGTGAAGTACCAATGCACTTAGATACAAACGGTACAGTACGCGATGCACGTGGGTTCACTTCGATCACGTAGATCTCACCGTCTTGCCATGCAAGCTGGGTGTTCATCAAACCTACTACGCCAAGCTCAAGGGCCATGGCCGCTACCTGCTTACGCATTTCCTCTTGCACGTCTTGTGGCAAGCTGTAAGGCGGTAATGAACAGGCTGAATCACCAGAGTGAATACCCGCTTGTTCAATGTGCTGCATGATGGCACCGATCACCACTTGCTCACCATCGCACACCGCATCGATGTCCACTTCTACGGCTTTGTTTAGGAAGTAATCCAACAATACTGGCGAGTCGTTAGACACTTTCACCGCAGTGGTCATGTACTTGCGTAGAGCTTCTTCGTTGTTCACGATTTCCATGGCACGACCACCTAGTACATAAGATGGACGCACAACCAATGGATAACCAATTTCCAGTGCTTTGGTCACCGCTTCTTCAGTTGAAGTAACCGTGGCGTTAACCGGTTGCTTCAAACCAAGACGTTGAATCATTTGCTGGAAACGCTCACGGTCTTCGGCGCGGTCAATGGCTTCTGGTGAAGTACCAATGATCGGCACACCCGCCGCTTCTAATTCGTTGGCCAGTTTCAATGGAGTTTGACCACCGTACTGAACGATCACGCCTTTTGGCTTTTCTTTATCAACGATTTCTAATACGTCTTCTAACGTTACCGGTTCGAAGAACAAGCGATCAGAGGTGTCATAGTCAGTAGAAACCGTTTCAGGGTTACAGTTCACCATGATGGCTTCATAGCCCATTTCTTTCGCGGCAAATGCTGCATGTACACAGCAGTAATCGAATTCGATACCTTGGCCGATACGGTTAGGGCCACCACCAAGAACAATGATCTTGTCACGATCCGTTGGGTTCGCTTCACATTCTTCTTCGTACGTGGAGTACATGTAAGCCGTGTCCGTTGCGAATTCTGCCGCACAGGTATCCACACGCTTATAAACTGGGCGAATGTTTAACTTCTGACGGTGCTTACGGAAGGCTTTTTCGCTCACGCCTAATAGTTCAGCTAAGCGTGCATCGGAGAAACCTTTACGCTTCAAGCGGAAGATACGATCGGCATCTAACGACGTTAGAGAGCTTTCCGCTACTTTGGCTTCTTCTTTGATTAGGTCTTCAATTTGAACCAAGAACCAAGGGTCAACCGCACAGCAATCAAAGATTTCTTCAACGCTCATGCCGATACGGAACGCATCCGCGATGTACCAAATGCGCTCAGCCCCTGGGGTGTTTAGCTCAGAGATGATTTTCTCTTTCGCGCCTTCGGCGTTTAGATCCACGATAGGATCAAAACCATTGGCACCCACTTCAAGACCACGCAATGCTTTTTGCAATGATTCTTGTTGAGTATGACCGATGGCCATCACTTCACCTACAGATTTCATCTGTGTGGTTAAGCGCGCATCCGCTTGTGGGAATTTCTCGAAAGTGAAACGAGGAATCTTAGTTACTACGTAGTCGATGCTTGGCTCGAACGACGCAGGGGTACGACCACCTGTGATGTCGTTTT
>JBFEWA010000334.1:0-3616 GCA_041546605.1 Bermanella sp. | reverse complement strand
TTTTATTCTTGACTCAGTTGTTCCAGAGGGGGTTTTAACTAGTGAAATGGTTGTTGAGTCGGTACAGGCATCAACTACCCATCGCTTGTTGACTGTGAATACTGAAGGTCGATATGGGTTGCTTATTATAGGTAGTGCGATTTCAAGATATATAGATGTTGAAGGTATTTCTATTTTCAAAAAAGATGAAAATAAAACGAATCACTTTATTTCTTATAATATGAATATATCCACCCTTTCGAGGATAAAAATCTCAGGTGATAAGAATGTTTACTATTATCCTTTCCTTGTTTCACAGGCTGAAGTTTTCAGAAGTTTGGATGAGAAGGTTGATGAAGATGTTGTTGTGCCGCCTATGCCCGATGAAGTTGATGAAGCTGAATTGGAAAAACGCGAAGAAACTCTTGAAGAGACCTCTGGTGAAGCGGATAAACCTCACGAGCGCGCTGAAATAAGTGGGGCCTTGTCACCTTATTATTTGTTTGCTTTTATGATTTTATTGATTGCTAGTCGCCGTAAAACCATAATATAAATAAAAAGGGCGGTCTTTTTTTAATAAAAGACGGCCCTTTTTTTGTGTTTTTCATCTCTGATTAGGTGATTAAAGAAATAGATGTTAGCTTTTACTGCGCATAATCCCTTCACACTGAATCACTTTAAAGCCATTCTCTTTGGCCACTGTGGTTACCCCTTTAAAGTGTTCTCTTAAGATGACTTCGTAGTTTAAAAACTCATTGGCAACAATTAACAGTTTGCCACTGAGTTTTAAATAGTCTTTTGCTTGGCGTAAAAAGGTTTCGGTGACGTTGTAGTCGGTTTTGATGCCTTGATGAAATGGCGGGTTACTTACGATCCAGTTGTAGCGCCCTTCAATTTCACTAAAGCCATCACTGGCGAAGGCTTCTGTGAATTCGATTTGATTGCTTTCAATGTTGGCTTGTGCACTTTTTACCGCAAGAAAATCATCATCAATGAGTTCCAGCTCTTCGTATTCGCGGTTTTGGCTGATATAGCTGGCGATGGTGCCAGTGCCGCAACCAAAATCCAGAATGCGTCCTTTTATTTTTCGTGGTAAGTATTTCAATAATACTTGTGTGCCTTTGTCCAGTTTTTCTTGGCTAAACACACCGGGTAATGAGCGCAGAGATAAACCGTGTTCATTTTCATGTTGGATAAAGTAATTATTAAGATTAAATTCTGTTTTACGCTGAGGGGTTTGCGCGCACACGATGGCCGAGTGTTTGCCCATGGCCATTTTCTCGATGTGTTCGAAATCCGCTTTTAGGTTTTTATTTAAGCTTTTAATGCCCCCTTTATTTTCACCTACAAACCAAATTTGGCCATCTGAGCTTAGGGCGCTCATGGCAAAATCCAATACATACTGTAAGCGCGCTTTGGCTTTGGGCAGATAAATGATGACGTGTTTGTATTCGCTGCTTAAAGGCGCACAAATATCTTGGCATTCAAATCCACGTTCTTGAAAGCCTTGCTGCACGGTAAAACTAAAGCTGGCGATGTGCCATTGAGATTGTTCCAGTTCGAACGCAAGATCATCTCGTGGGGGATTAATCAGTAAGGCGTGCTCAGGGAGGTCTTGTTGCAGCAATAGCTGACTTGGTAGGGATAGGCTCATGGGTCATCACATAATTTACAATGGGTGTATTGTAGTGAATGTGGCCCATGACGGCCAGAATTACAGAGTAATCAGAGGGATTACTCTGCAAAACATTGGGCTTAGAACTGATAAACCGCGTTTAACTGATAAGACTGGGTCAAATCTTTGTTGATGTATTCTAAGCGAATCACAGCTTGAGGGTGTACCTGTACTTGGGCGCCAAAGCCCATAAGTAGGCCGTCATCACCGCCTAAGCCATAACCTAAGCGTGCAACACCGGTTAGCTTGTTGTGGATTTCAGGTAGGTACTTGCTGGCAACTGCTGCAGCCCAAATGCCGTCGGCGTCTTCTTTCATGCCGTCATAAAACTCACCCGTCTGGATAATACCGGCTTCAGCCGCGATATCAATGCCACTGCGTTGACCGTATTCGTAACCGGCGAACACTTGGAAGCCGCTGGTTTTACCATCTACGCTGCCCATGGAGGAGCCATCGATGCGGTTGTGGTTAAAACCGGCGCCTACATACAGTTTTTTCATGTCGACATTGGCTTGAGGTGTATTCTCTTGAGCGAGGGCGCAGTGACCAAAACACAGTGTAACGACGCTCAGTGCGCTAACAAATAATTTCATGGGGCTTCCCTTTTATGATTAACGGCGCGCAGTTTACCCAGTCTCTTACCATGTGCAAAGGGGCCAGCTTGGATTTTGCTACACCGTTAAAATTTTAAAGTAATTGTAAGGGCGCTTCTTGCAGAGCAGAAAATTGCTCGCGCAAATTTAAAATTTCTTCGGACCAATACCGTGGCGTGTTAAACCAAGGGAAGGCCATTTTGAATGCTGGGTCTTCCCAGCGCTTGGCAAGCCAAGCACTGTAATGCATTAAGCGCATGGTGCGCAGTACTTCAATTAATGGGATTTGATCCGCTGGAAAGGGCAAGAACGTTTCATAACCTCGTGCAATAGCGGCGAGCTGGGCCTGCATTTGATCGCGCTCGCCATTTAACAGCATCCACATGTCTTGAATGCGCGGTGCTTTGATGCAGTCATCTAGATCCAGCATATAAGGTTGGTTGTCATACCAAATCAAATTGCTGGCGTGTAAGTCTCCATGTACCAGTTGCAACTTGGGTTGCTGCCAGCGCTCATCTATTAATTGGCAAATATCTCGACTTAGGCTTTCATAGGCGGGCAGTAAGCTGTCATCGATGAAATGGTTTTCCAATAAAAAGGTACGGCTGTTGTGGGCAAAGTTTTGCGGCGTCATTTCACCCCGGTGATCGCATTCCACTGCGTTGGCGGTCTGATGCAAGCGCGCAATTAATCGACCCATTTGTTCAAAGTCAGACAACTGCTCAATGTGTCCGCTATGTCCCCCTTGTTTAGGGAAGATAGCAACATAAAACCCTTGGTATTCAAACAAGCTTTGCCCGTCGATGATCATGGGGGCCACCACAGGTAATTCGTCTTCTTGGGCAAATAAACTGAATTCATGTTCTTGCAAGATGGTTTCGCGACTCCAGCGATCTGGGCGATAGAACTTCGCCACGATGTCTTTTTGCTCTTCTATGCCAATTTGATACACCCGATTCTCATAGCTGTTCAATGCCAGTTGATGGCCACTGGTGAGCCAGCCCAAAGGGGCTACGATTTCGTCGATGGCGTTGAGGACGGTGTCTGGAGTGAGCTGTTCGTATGGGTGTGACATGTAGATGTGGCCAAAAATAACGTGGTGGCAGTGTACTGATTTTTAGCGGACTCAGCGAGGCTTATCCGTAAGCGGTGTGCGCGCTAAGCACCCAAGAATCACACTTTTTGCCCCCATGCGTTTCAGCTCTAATGCGGCGGCATGGGCAGTGGCCCCTGTGGTGAGTACATCATCCACAAGCAATACGTTGCGCCCTTTCACTGAAAACTTAGCAGGGCCAGGGGCAAAGGCTTTGCGCATGTTGCGCTGACGGGCGGGTTTATCCAGATTTTGCTGGCTGGTGGTGGCTTTCAC
>JBFEWA010000005.1:0-25128 GCA_041546605.1 Bermanella sp. | reverse complement strand
TCATCTCTGGTTGCTTCGCCCAAGCTTGTTATTGGGTCCAAGACAGGCATTTCGTTTGGGTGAATATCTAGGTGCGATTCTTAGCCAGTTCATCAGCCCCTTCCTGATTGGGCCACTTAAAAAGTACAAGCCCATTCACATGCTCAAGGTAGCCGAAACACTGGCACAATTGGCAGTACAAGAAAGCGATAAAACTGGGTGTAAAGTGCTGGAAGGCAGCGCCCTATTCAAGGACTAATAAGTCAGGCCGCTTAAATTAAGAGCGATTAAGATTCTAAGTCTTTTTGTTGCTGCTGCTTTAAAATGGCGGCGACTTTTTCTTTACGCAATTTGCATAAATCCAACACCCGCATTTTCTCCGCAGGCATCATGTCATTCCACTTTAGGCGCTCAGTGCGAGAGCGTAAACATCCCATGCAATAGCCCTTAGCGTTGCTCTGGCAAACACCGACACAAGGATTAGGAACAGGAAAGAGTTCGACTTGTTGCATATTTGATCAATTTTATTATTTAGACCAGTCTAACCTAGGGATTCTGGGTCGCCAAGCACTTAAAAGCATAAGTCAGGATTATACCCACTATATGGTATATAACTATGGATTATGTTTTTTTTCGTGTAGAATCTGGCCCTCTTTTTTCGCCTGTGTGTGTTCTAAGCTTAGTCAACATCACAGCACAACCGCGAAACTCATGGATAGATTCTCACCATAGTTTGGCAAATAACTGAGGCATACAATGACTGATCGCATTCAAGTTGGCGGCCTACAAGTCGCAAAAGAACTTTTTGATTTTGTTAATGAAAAAGCTATCCCGGGCACTGGTATCGACCAAGACAAATTCTGGTCTGAGTTCAGCGCTATCGCTAACGAACTAGCGCCTAAAAACAAAGCCCTATTAGCTAAGCGTGATGATCTACAAGCTAAAATCGATGCTTACCACTCTGAGCGTAAAGGTCAGTCTCTTAACTTCGCTGAATACAAAGCTTTCCTACAAGAAATCGGCTACCTAGTTGAAGAAGGTGCAGATTTCGAAGCCACAACTGCCAACGTTGAACCAGAAATCGCTGAAATGGCTGGCCCTCAGTTAGTAGTACCCGTAATGAACGCTCGTTTCGCGCTAAACGCATCGAACGCTCGCTGGGGTTCTTTATACGATGCAGCTTACGGCACCACCGTAATCTCTGAAGAAGACGGCGCAGAAAAAGGCACTGGCGGCTACAACAAAATTCGTGGCGACAAAGTTATCGCATACGCCCGTGGCGTTTTAGACACAGCTGCGCCTCTAGCGAACGGTTCTCACGTGGGTACAACTAACTACGCAATCGTTGATGGCAAATTAGTTGTGACTCTAGCGGATGGCTCTACTTCTGGCCTTAAAGAAGAAGAGAAACTAGTGGGTTACACTGGCGACATCGCTAACCCAACCTCTATCCTGCTTAAAAACAATGGCCTGCACCTAGAAATCGTTATCGATCCAACTAGCCCTGTAGGCTCAACTGATGCTGCTGGCATCAAAGACGTGGTAATGGAATCTGCCCTAACCACCATCATGGACTGTGAAGACTCTGTAGCAGCAGTTGATGCGGCTGACAAAGTGGTAACTTACGGCAACTGGTTAGGCCTAATGAAAGGCGACCTAGCTGAAGAAGTAAGCAAAGGCGGCAAAACCTTCACTCGTACCATGAACGCAGACCGCGAATTCAATGGTCTAGACGGCAACACTTTCAAATTGAAAGGTCGCTCTATGCTATTCGTTCGTAACGTTGGTCACCTAATGACTAACCCTGCGATCCTTTTAGAAGATGGTTCTGAAATCCCAGAAGGCATCATGGACGGCGTGATCACTACTTTGATCGCCATCCACGATCTTAAAGACAACAGCCCATTCCAAAACTCCACTACTGGCTCTGTAAACATCGTTAAGCCTAAGATGCACGGCCCAGAAGAAGTGGCGTTTGCAAACGAATTATTCGGTCGCGTTGAAGACGCACTTGGCCTGCCACGTTTCACCATGAAAATGGGTATCATGGATGAAGAGCGTCGCACCACGGTTAACCTTAAAGAATGTATCCGTTCTGCTAAAGACCGCGTTGTATTCATCAACACTGGTTTCTTAGACCGTACTGGTGACGAGCTACACACCTCTATGCTGGCGGGTCCTTTCGTTGCGAAAACCGTAATGAAGCAACAAACTTGGATCAACGCATACGAAGACTGGAACGTAGACACAGGTCTAGAAACTGGCCTACAAGGTCGTGCGCAAATCGGTAAAGGCATGTGGCCTATCCCAGATGAAATGGGCATGATGATGGAGCAGAAAATTGGCCATCCTAAAGCCGGTGCAAACACCGCTTGGACCCCATCTCCTACTGCGGCTACTCTACACGCTATCCACTACCACATGGTTAACGTATTTGAAGTGCAAAACGGTCTTAAGACTCGTGAACACGCCAACGTTGATGACATTCTAACTATCCCTCTAATGAGCGAAGAAGAAGTTAAAGCGTTGACCCCTGAGTTCATCCAAAACGAAATCGACAACAACTGTCAGGGTATCCTAGGTTACGTTGTACGTTGGGTTGACCAAGGTGTTGGCTGTTCTAAAGTGCCAGACATCAACAACGTTGGCCTAATGGAAGACCGCGCAACTTTGCGTATCTCTTCTCAGCACGTGGCTAACTGGTTAGAGCACGGCGTATGTACGAAAGAACAAGTTGAAGAAAGCTTGAAGCGCATGGCAGCGGTTGTAGACGGTCAAAACGCAAACGACCCTCACTACATCCCAATGGCGCCAAACTTCAACACCATTGCTTTCCAAGCAGCGTCTGACTTGATCTTCAAAGGTAAAGAGCAACCATCTGGTTACACTGAGCCACTACTTCACGCTTACCGCTTGAAGTTCAAAGAAGTACAAGGCATTAAGTAATTTACGCTTAATGTAAGATGGGAGACGTAAGATGCTAATTTTGCGTTTCCAACAAAAAAACCAGCTTCGGCTGGTTTTTTTTTGTGCCCATGAAAAGGTGACTACTTCCCGCCCGCTTTAGCTCACTTAAGTTCAAAGAAGTACAGGCATGGCAGATTTTTACGCCCTTTAGAATCAAATACCCTGCACTCTGAATGGCCCTCTGAATTACCCCTTGATTCCCATTTATCTCAGGTAGTAACAAGTCAATTTTTAATGCCAACTGTTTATATATGCATCTACAAAGAGTCATTTCCTTAGCTACTATTAAATATAGATTGCTTAAAAGGTATAACCCATGCCCCATGTCATGGTGGTGGACGATTCCGTTACCCAACGAACAATATTAACTGAATTTCTAGAGTCCATGGCCACGGACCTCACCTCCTTCGAAATTACTTGCTGTGTCTCTGGTGACGAAGCGTTGATGGAAGTCTCAGAGCGCGTTCCAGACTTAATCATATTGGATGTTGAGATGCCCGGCCTAAGTGGTTTTGATACGTGCAAAGCCATTCGTGGTTTTCTGCAAGATACCTGGGTGCCTATCATCTATCTTACTGGCCGCACCGATCCAGAAGACATTGTGGAAGGTCTCAGTGCGGGTGGTGACACCTATATTACAAAACCCGTCCATCAAGAAGTATTTAAAGCCATTGCAAAAGCCATGTTACGAGTTTCAGACATTCAGGCACAGCTATTAGAAGCCAATAAAGCATTAGACGAAATTGCTCATTTTGATGCTCTAACACAGATCATGAATCGTCGCGGTTACGAAGACATGCTGGCAAGATTATGGAAAGACCACGAACGACGAAATTCCCCACTCTCAATTCTGCTCCTAGATATTGATTCCTTTAAGAAATACAACGATGGCTATGGGCACATCAAAGGCGATGAATGTCTACGGGACGTCGCTCAAACCCTAAAACAAGCATTAAAGCGCCCCATCGATATTATTGCTCGATATGGTGGAGAAGAGTTTGTTGTGCTGCTTCCCGGCACAGATAAAGCAGGCGCGGTACTAGTGGGAGAACGATTTGTAGAAGCCATGAAACAAGCCAACATTCCACACGAATATAGCGAAGCTGCTAAACACGTTACAGTCAGCATTGGCGCAGCTCAAGCTGAAAGCGAAGACACAATCGAAAAGATATTAAAGCGAGCTGATGAAGCCCTCTACCAAGCTAAAGAAGCGGGCCGAAATCAAGTTTGTTAAGTCGAATCCATTATGTCACGGAATATTGAAGACCTAACCATGTCATTAATTAAACCATCTAACACGCAATCAAGTATTTTAAAGTAGCTTATGGTAGATGAAGGCATCACCAAGCTAGAAGTTCAAAGAAGCAGAGGCATTAAGTAATTTACGCTTAATGTGAAATGGGAGGCGTAAGATGTGAGATGTGAGATGTGAGATGCTAATTGTGAACTTCCAACAAAAACCAGCTTTGGCTGGTTTTTTGTTCCCCTAAGAATCAAGCACTCTGACCCTTTCATAGACATCAGTGATACATATCAGGATAAATCATGCCAACGGTGCTAGAATCGCGCGTTCTACAAATCAGCTAACAAGTGTTAGCTGTATATTCATTTTCAATGTGCGATATCAAAGGTTGTATTGTGATCAAACCTGAAGAGCGTTTTAACTTTTACTCCCACCTAGCAGGCATGGTGGCAGCCATTATCGGCACCATTTTCCTTATAAATAAAGCCACTGGCTCAGCCTCTTTATTGGTAACAGCACTGATTTACGGTTTTTCCATAAGCTTTTTGTTCTTAGCCAGCTCGCTATATCACGCCTTTAAACAGAAAGATAACGAAGTGTCCTTTTGGCGAAAAATGGACCGTCTTGCCATTTTCTTCATGATTGCAGGGTCGTACACCCCTGTTTGTTACTTCTTTTTAGAAGAAAGTTGGCGTCTACCCATGATCACCATTCAGTGGAGCTTGGTGGCATTCGGCTTTTTCACCCAAGTATTTTTCCCCCGCGCACCCCATGTGATTTATGCCTTAATCTTCTTGGCCATGGGTTGGATACTGGTGTTTTTAATTAACCAAGTGCTAGCAATGATGAGCCCCACTCAAGCCACATTGTTATTTGTGGGCGGCGGATTTTTTACCGCTGGAGCTATTTTTTACGCTATCAAACGCCCACTTATGTTGCCGGGTATTTTTAGTTTCCATGAATTATTTCATGTGATGGTATTGATTGGTGGCAGTTGCCATTACGCCATGATTTACAGCGCATTTAGTAACGCATCCGCTTAAGCATCACCATTTGAAAAGCTGTAAATAAAATCATGACAAACCCGAATATTAATATCCACCAATGCCAGGTTTTATTAGATGCTGAGCTCGCTCTATTTAATGCAGAATACGACCAGCATTTTTTAGCTGGTGAAAGCAAACCTAAACACATTGGCCAGCCCTATTTATTGCACCAGCCATACAAAAAAGACCAAACAAACAAAGCGGTATTATTAGTACACGGCCTAATGGCCGCCCCTGAAGAAGTACGCCAATGGGCTGATTATTTATTTGCAAAGGGTTTCACGGTTTACGCACCACGCTTAGCTGGTCACGGCACCAGCGCCGTGGACTTATCAAACCGTACCATGTCCGAATGGGTTGAATCCGTACAACGGGGCCATGAAATTCTAAAAAACTGCAGCGATGAAATCACCATTGCGGGTTTTTCAACCGGCGCCGCACTGGCCTTGCACCACGCCATTCAAAACCCTGACGCGTTTAATGGTTTGATCAGCATCAGTGCACCGCTTAAATTTAAAAAGTTCTCCGCTCATTTTGCTAGGCCAGTCAATTATTGGAACCGCTTAATCAATATATTACGACTGCCCAACCCTAAAAAAGAATACGTCACCAATCACGCCGACAACCCTCACATTAACTATTTGCGCTGCCCTGTGAGCAGCATTGTGCAAATTAAAAAGTTAATGAAAGGCATACGCAGTAAACTTTCCACTATCACAATGCCAAGCCTAATGATTCACGCCAGCGGCGATCCAAAGGTGGATGTACAAAGCAGCCAATATATTTACAATTTAATTGGCTCCGATACCAAGCAATACCATGAAATTGATTTTGATTTACATGGAATTGTACGTGGGGAGATTAGTGCACAGGTGTTTACACATGTGGGGAATTTTTTAGATAGATTTGATAGTAATAACGCAGCAGGTTTTCGGCTAGCTAATTAGAAACATTTAGCGACTGCCATAACAACCAGATGCTAGTGGCGTTCTTTGTGCGTTTTTTACGCAAAAGTACCCACATTATCGGGGGAAGTTGACGTCGCAGTGCTTACGCTTGTTAGCTGATAGTTACGATTCTGAACCAAATAACATGATATCTAACTGTTCATTATTTGGCACATAACCACTCTCAATAATTTTAAAAAGCACATTCCTTAGTAGATTGAATGTTTCCAGCAAGTGCTGTTGATCATGTTTAGGTCGCCCATGAGCAGCAGCAGAACGCTTGTCATATAGTTTTGCTACTTTCTTTTGAAGTTCGCGTCTTCTTGGCCCCGGTTTTTCTAAAAAAGATGCAATTAAAGCCGAAACTCTAAACCTCAATTCTGATGTGCTCGGTGAAAATAACGCCTCAAGAGCTCCCCACAAAGACACGAGCGTTAATGTCGTATTTTGGATGAATTGTCCCTGATCAATTGCTTCTTTTGCGAGAGCGAACTCCGAGCTTTTTTTCAATAGCTCTCGCGTTATCTGCCAGTGGTCTTGAACCCACTTAAGAGATCCAAAGCTTGCAGTCTCTTCTTCTACTGATAGAGCAAAGGAGCGGCTTTGAACCTCAAATGGATAGATAACCTGATGTTTTTCATTGGCATTTTCGCGAGCAAAAGCTAGATTCGAGAAAACTGGAAGTGTAATCGCAGGATTAACCCCTAATCTTAGTAAGAACAATATTACACGCGCAGTCTGAATGGCCCTGTCAGTATCACCCTCGCTTTCAACTGGGACAACTAGTTCTGCTGAAATATCATAAGATATACCACCTGATGCAGACGACCACGGGCCAGGATGATGCTTAGTAGGCTCTTCCGGCGGAGCAAAAGCGACCATGAATGGGGCAAATATATGCGCATACGTTTCGCGAATCACAACCCCATTGCCCAGATCAAAATTTGCTTCTGGTAACTGGAGTCCATGAAGGCCAAAGAACAGATTTTTACTTTCCACGAAACTCCCTCCTATAATGAACAGCTAACATTTTATTCATAAGACCTTGCAAGCTTCCCTACCTTGCAAGGTAGAATGATCTTACAAGTTAAGGAGACCTGATTATGTATCGACGAAGCAAAAAGTACCAATAATTGAGAACTCGAATCGCTAAATCCATTGCAGCGAGAGAGCAAAAAAGGCTCCAATGAGCAAACGAAGCCAATCTCCTGCCGCTTCTGCCAGATTTGCAGAAAAAGATCGAAATAACCCGCTACCATATGGGTAAACCCACAATGGTCACTTTTAAACCATTACAAAGTGACCGAATTGATTGCTACCAAGTGTTTGTTGATGGCAAGCTTTGGAAAAAACACGTCGGCCTTAGCAAGATGCTTGAGGGTATTCGCAAATCACTAGCGAGGCACAGCCACTTAGACTAAAAACGCCAGTCAATACTTACCCTCTTTCAAACAAGCCGAAAAGGCGTATCCAAAACCCCAGCATTTATTCAGTTATTCAGCCCAACTCGCCACACCTATTGTCATATTTAGACATGCGCCTTCCCCTAGTTTTCTGGCATGATGTTTAAAAAATGAGGAATAACAATAATGAGCCTTACTTCCTACGACTACATCATTATTGGTGCTGGCAGCGCCGGCTGTGTACTGGCCAATCGCTTATCTGAAGACCCTAGTGTTTCGGTTTGATTACTAGAAGCGGGCAAACAAGACAAAAGCGTTTTCATTCATGCCCCTGCTGGCTTAGCGGCCACAGTGCCACAAGGGTTTTTCAGCTGGCATTATGAGACTACCGAGCAAGCTGGATTAAATGGTCGTAAAGGCTTTCAGCCCCGCGGCAAAATCATGGGCGGTTCCAGCTCCATTAATGCCATGATGTACATTCGCGGCAATGAATGGGATTACGACAATTGGGCAGCTCACGGCAATGAAGGCTGGGGGTTTAAAGATGTTTTGCCCTACTTCATCAAAGCGGAAAATAACGAAACATTCACGCAAGACGAATACCATGGCACCGGCGGCCCACTGAATGTGGCCGAGCTGCGTAGCCCTAGCCATTTCAACGATTACTTTTTAGAAGCTTGCCAACTTAACGGCATTCCATTTAATCCTGACATTAATGGTGCGGAGCAAGCAGGCTGTCGCTTGAACCAGGTGACCCATAAGGATGGCGAGCGTTGCAGCACCGCCAAAGGCTATATCACCCCTATCTTGGATCGCCCCAACCTTACGGTGATGACTCAGGCTCACGTACAAAAGATTGTTTTAGAGAATAAAACCGCCACCGGTGTGTGCTACAAGCAAGGCAAAACTATCCACCATATTCACGCCAAAAAGGAAGTGATTTTAAGTGCGGGGGCTTTCGGTTCTCCTCAAATCTTGGAACTCAGTGGCATTGGCCACCCTGAGCACCTAGCCAATGCTGGCTTAGAGGTACACCACGAACTGCCTGGCGTGGGTGAAAACCTGCAAGATCATATTACCGCTGTTCCTGTGTACCGCACCAAGGCGGCAGCGGGTACGTTTGGTTTATCGCTGAAAGGCGCTTGGTATGTGATCAAGGGGATTTTTGAATGGCGCTCACAGCGCACTGGCATCATTACCAGTAACTTCGCGGAGTCTGTGGCCTTTACGCAATTAGATCCCAACGAGCCTTGCGTAGACATGGAGCTGGAGTTTATTCCAGGCATTGTGGATGACCACAACCGTAAGCTGCATCTAGGCCATGGCTACTGTGTTCACGCTACTTTGCTGCGTCCTAAAAGCCGCGGCAGTGTGCATTGTGCCAATCAAGACCCTGCCCAGCCGCCACTCATCAACCCAAACTTCTTGAGTGAAGAAGACGATTTAGAGCGACTCGTGAAAGGCCTGCAACTGGCACTGGATGTTATGGAATCCAAACCTTTTGATGGGGTGCGTGGCAAGATGCTGCGCAAAATTGATCGTAACGACGTTGAGGCACTTAAGGAATACTGCCGCAATACCGCCGACACGGAATACCACCCAGTGGGCACCTGTAAAATGGGGCCTGATTCCGACCCAATGGCCGTGGTAGATAGTCAGCTAAAAGTGAAAGGCATTAAAAATTTAAGAGTGATAGACGCTTCTATCATGCCGTTTTTGGTGAGTGGTAATACCAATGCACCTACTATCATGATTGCTGAAAAAGGCGCAGACCTCATAAAGCAAAGCGCGTAAATATACATATAAATAACAAAAAAGCCGCTAATGCGGCTTTTTTTACGTTTTAGATAAAGCTCTGCGAGCCTTAAGTAACAGGTAATGCAAGTCTAGGGAACGATAGCCCAACTTAGGGTACACCAGCCTTAACACTTGTCTTTGCCAAGCTTCACGGCGCTCCAACCAAGTCAGGGTGACATTCAGTGCAGCGATGTCTGCTAAATACAATTTCACCAACAACGCCTGATCTTGAGGGTTATTGATATCCAAATCATGACGATGGGCCAAGAACTCTCGTTGGTCTTGGCTAAGATCACGGAAAATGGCCAAGAACAATTCATCCTTCAAACCAAGACGCTGCACGCCCAATAAACCCACCGCCACGTATTCAAAGACGTCTAAAGCAATCTTTTGATTATCAATGAAATTAGCAAACAACACAGGTTCGTCATTAACTACCGCCGCTGGCGTGGTAATGGCAAGCCCAACCGCCTGAGGGGAGGCAACCACCTTGGCTTTCACACCCAGCTCACGCTCTAGATCTTGTAACCAGTCTTTTACGCGTACTACGTGTTCTGCTGTGGCATCTGCACGGGTAATCTGATCATTAGCCGCAGGGAGTTGATGAAGCTGGATAAAGGCTTTCTTGATGTCTTCGATACTCAGAACAGCCAATGGAGCGGTTGTTTCTTGAGACACGACCATAGGTTGATTCATAAGCAATCCAATTATTAAAACTAAATACTTAGTTATTCTGCGCCCTACCTAGAAAAATAACAAAGAGTGTCATCTCAATTTGTGAAAACCATCAAACAGTTAAGCGGTAATAGAGAGAATCTATCCTTTGAGTAGCAACAATCAATTATGCAAATGACAACCATTATCAAATAATGACTAACACCCAATGAACGACACAAGAGAGAGTGCCATGAACAAGACCATCAGCTTTGCCATTGTGCACTTTACAGTGGCCTTCACCATTACCTACATAATGACTGGCAGCTTAGTCATTGGCGGTGCATTAGCCCTAATTGAGCCAGCCATTAATACTGTGGCTTTCTATGTCCACGAAAAGGCATGGAATTTGAAAAATAGCAGGCAACAAGGCCGCCTTACGGCATAAGAAGTCTGTCTTATATCCTGTTTAGGGCTATTCTTTAATAAGGAGGCCCTATGACTTTAAAAGCGTTAATACTGCTTGCTGCATTTTGTTACACCTTGGTTATCGGTGGCGGTATGTTGTTTTACCGCGTCTACATTGCTTACCCAGAAGTAGCCACGATTACTTTGGAATCCCACAAAAGCGATATAAAGGCAATTAAGGCAACCTATCTTAGTGCAAGCCGTGCTTTGGAGTTTTTCGCCCGAGATTGGGCAAAATGGGACGAGACCTATGAATACGTGCAACAGCCCAATAAGCAATTCATTAAGCGCAACATTTTAAGCGATAGTTTTTACAACAGTAATGTGGATGCCGTATCCATATTCAACCAGCAAAAGAAGCACCTATATACAGCTGTAAAAAATCAAGACAAGTTCATCAGCAAACCCAGCTTGCAAGACATCACCCGCGACATAGACATTGACCTTTTGTTTACAACAGAAAATAGCTGCGGTCTCATTCGACTGGAATCAGAGCTTGGTCACTATTGCAGTTTCTCAATACAAAATAGCGAAGAAGATCAACCCGCCAAAGGGCATCTCATTTTTATTGATCGCCTTGATTCAAAATTTATGGAGCAAATCGAAGAACTTTCAAATTCTAAAATTCAGTATGATCTTTTCATGGATGAGGAACGCTACCCTACTAAGCAAGACAATATTGGGGATTTAGTCCTGCGAGATGGAAAGTATCAGTTCATATTAACCAATCATCAGGGTCTTGCTATAGGCAGGGTCCACATCCAGTATCCAGGTGCTGACATACCAAAAGTCATTGATACCATCACCGTGGTGAGTATCGCCATTCTTTTGATGCTGCCACTGATCATTAGTGTTCTGGTGTATTTTCTATTTTTAAAGCCCATGACCTTTATTTTTTCCAATATCGGCCACATGCAGCATTCGGGCAAACTCACACCCATAAACATTCAAACCCACATACGTGAGATTGATGTATTTACCGCACATTTCAATCGCTTTATCGAGCAAATGCAGCAGTACCAATTGAAACTGGAAAGAGACTCCAATACAGATGGCTTAACCAATCTCTTTAATCGCCGTTACTTTGATCATCATTTTGATGACATCTGGCGCATTTGTTTACGTAATGATTATCCTTTATGCATCATTATGATGGACATTGATTTTTTCAAAAAATACAACGATTTCTATGGCCATCAAAAAGGCGATGATGCTTTGAAAGCCGTCTCTAATAGCCTAAAGCACCTGACAAGACGTGCCAATGAAACCCTGGCCCGCTATGGTGGTGAAGAATTTGTATTAGTGGTGGAATCCATTTCCCTTGATGAAACCAAGGCACTACTTAAACGTATTACGGAAGGTATTATCCAGCTGGGGATTGAACATGAACCATCTGAGGTATCGAGCGTACTCACCATTAGTTGTGGTGCCTGTTACATCCAACATATCGATATTGATATGAAAGACAAAAAAGAAATGGCGCTAAAAATAGCTGACGAGGCGCTGTACGAAGCAAAAGAAAGTGGCCGCAATCAATTCAAGATCCGCCACTTCCAGACCCCCCCAAAAAA
This sequence comes from Bermanella sp., assembly GCA_041546605.1. Taxonomy (GTDB): domain Bacteria; phylum Pseudomonadota; class Gammaproteobacteria; order Pseudomonadales; family Oceanobacteraceae; genus Bermanella. The sequence continues at coordinate 13,053 of JBFEWA010000005.1, read as the reverse complement.
TTAAGCTTTGGCGCTAGGGCGTTGCTTCACAGCTTCGTACCACTTGAGCAAGTGTGTCATCTCTTCAGGAATTTTCACCTTAATCACTCGTGCAAAATCCACAGCCACCAATGCTGTAATATCCGCAATCGAATAATGCTCACCTGCAACAAACGGATGCTGACTTAATTGTAATTCCAATATCTTAAAAAACTTTGCCGCCCCTTTCACACATTGCTCGCCCCATTCTTTATTGGGCTTCATGCGATCAGCAAAATAACCTGTGGTATGTTGAAAGCCCATTCCCACAATATTCAAAAAATAGATTTCGCAGCGGCGCTGCCACATTTCTACTTCTGCCTGCTCTTTAGGTGTACTCCCCATTAAAGGGTTTTCTGGATACAGAGCTTCAAAATAGCGGCAGATTGCGATGGACTCAGAAATGTAAGAACCGTCATCCAACTCCAGCACTGGCACCTTAGCCAGCGGGTTCTTTTGGCGAAATTCAGGGGTGATATTATCACCGGCCTGTAAATCCAATTGCTCAAAGGTCACTTTATCCAGCAAGCCCTTCTCAGCTAAGAAAATACGAACCCTTCTTGGGTTGGGTGCCGTACTGGTTTCGTATATTTTCATGATTGAGCTATCCTTTGTTATTATTTGACCGATTGTTCTGCTAAGATACAAATAACAGAACGATTGGTCAAATACAATTTCAAGGATGCATCATGGCCAGACCCTTATCATTTTCACCCGAAGAAAAGCTACACATCGCCATGCTGGTGTTTTGGAAGAATGGTTACAACGAAACCAGTATTTCAATGCTGCTAGAAGCCATGCAGATCAACAAATACAGCCTCTACCATCAATTCGGCAACAAAGAGTCTTTGTTTATCCATGCGCTTGAGCACTACGACAGACATGTATTTGGGCCATTAATTGCCCCGCTGGCAGGAAAAGAGAAAGGAAAAAAGGCCATTGATGCTTACCTGGCTAACTTTAGCGACCAGCTTCCATCAGAACAGGCCCAATATGGCTGTTTACTGGTCAACACCTTATTGGCTGGAGATGCCCTACCCAAGGTACTCAGGGATATTGCGAAACATTACTCACAGAAATTGCACAGCAACTTAAAAGAGAACTTTCAAACAGCTAGGCAGCAAGAAGATCTCAAACTAGACGTACAATCTTGCGTAAGCTTCACTCTTATGACCATTCAAGCTCTATTGAATACTCGAAAAAGCCAAGGGCTTAAAGCGGCAAAAGCCAATACGGACTTTTTCCGTCAAACCTTAATGAATTGGTAGGTATTACGCATACAGTTGGCGAGAAAAATTCGGCAATCCATTCAACAGCAAATTACCATATCGCTTACTCACGATACGTTTATCTAAGATGGTAATTTTACCTGTATCGGTTTCAGTGCGAATCAAACGGCCACAGGCCTGAATCAATCGCACCGATGCATCCGGCACTGCAATTTCCATAAATGGATTGCGCCCTTTTGATTCCAGCCACTCAGCAAGGGTGGCATCCACTGGGTCATCCGGCACAGAAAACGGCAAGCGCACAATCACCACATGCTCTAAATAATTACCCGGCAAGTCGATGCCTTCCGCAAAACTAGCTAAACCAAACAGAAAGCTCGGTTGCTGGTTATCTATCTTATCTTTATGACGCTTAATCACTTCTTGCTTTGAATACTCATCCTGCGTCATAACGTGATCGGCAATGTCGTATGGCAATTTGTATTTCACATCGTTCATCATGCGACGAGACGTAAACAACACAAGCGTGCTTTCACTCTCATCTAAATGCTCTTGCAAGATATCCGAAATGCTTTGCGCGTATTCATCACCATTGCCCGCCTCGATGGCATCCTTGGGCACCACTAATTTTCCAAGGTTTGGGTAATCAAACGGACTTTCAATGATTTCACAATGATTGTCTCGAGCAATACCTGACTTCATACGGAAACGATCAAATTTACCCAAAGCGGTTAACGTAGCCGATGTGACAACCGCAGAAAAACAGCGGCTCCACAAATTTTTGGCCAGTAATTCGGCGGCTAAAATGGGGCTACTGTATAGTCCAATGTCGTCTTCATACTCATTATTGATACGTTCAATCCATCGCGCCACAGGCGGTGCATCTTCAAAATCCACTTGCGCATAACTCAGCCACAACAATCCCGCGGATTCCAAACGTGCTTGCAGCATACCAATAATGGGAAACCATCGCTCCGCGTCTGACTGCTTGTATTCGCCATCGTCTTTATTAATGGAAGCTTTCAACGCCTCCACGATTTTGTCGACCAAACCATACAAGGTGTTATGAGCCTTACTTAACTCACTGGCCAATTCCACCAAACCATCCGCCACCTTACCCATGCGAAAACGGTGCTGTGCAATCCCTTCCACATCCGCTTGATCACCCATGAAATCCATAAGCAAATGGCGCACATAACTTAACTGCCCATTAATGTGACCTACATGCTCGGGCATAGCAGATACAACCTGCAACAAGCCCATGGGGGTGCCACATTGCTTACCTAAGGTATCAACGGCTTTGGTAATTTGTTTGAGCAGGTTTTCTTCTTGATGCAATTTCACTTGTGATGAAAAGTGACTAATGGCCTTATCCGGCAAGTGATGCCCTTCATCGAATACATAAATACTATTTGATGGTTCAGGTAAAACCGCGCCGCCACCTAAACTGATATCTGCCATGACTAAATCATGGTTAGCCACAATCACATCGGCATCTTCTAGTGCTTTGCGAGCAGTAAAGAAGGGACACGCGTTGAAATGCGGGCAGCGTCGATTACTGCATTCTCTATGGGTGGCCGTCACCATGGACCAGTCAGCCTGTTCGATTTGATCCGGCCAGTTATCACGATCCCCATCCCATTTGGCAGAGGTAAACGCATCAAGCAGTTGCTGGAACAATGCTTTTTGATCATCGGATGCATCCACACCACCAAACATATCCATGGCTGCATCTTGCATACGTTGATCTTTTAATTCTTGATCCAGCTTATGTACACACAAATAACGGCCACGTCCTTTGGCAAGCGCAAAACGAAACTCTAGGCCGCTATTTTTCGCCACATCAGGAATGTCTTTAACAATTAACTGTTCTTGCAATGCCACGGTGGCGGTGGAGACGATGATTTTTTTATTTAAATCTTCTGCCAATGGAATGGTGGCAATTAAATACGCGAGGGTTTTACCTGTACCCGTACCAGCTTCAACCACACAAATAGGATGATCGGATATTCGATTACCATCACCGTCTTGAGTGATATTACCTATGGTACGGGCAATGGCCGCGATCATTTGTTTTTGACCGCGCCTAGGTTTTAAATTCTTTTTTTCTAAAATTTGACTGTAGCCAGACTGGATACTGCTTTTTGCTTCACTACTTAACATTTTGACTGGCTATCCATGAAATGCCTTTTGGCAAAGATACCTTTAACCCTTGAATATTAATGACAATGCCATTTTGAGAAATTTCTTCCAAAATCAAACCAGGCTGAATCAAATCGCCCTCTTGATAAGCCTGACCATTAATCACAACGGAACGATAGGCGGCCGCACTTGAATAAATGTGACTGGCTAAATTTAAACTAGGAATACGTGACAACTCGACCTGTGATAATTCAGATAAATCCTTCACATGAACAGGTTGTTCAACCTGCTCAACTGGACTAGCAATCTCATCATTAGGTGTAATGGCAGGGCCAATGGTTTTCCAGTTTTGTGTTTCACTCTCCGCCACGGTTTGCGATTGTGATGGCGACTGAACGTTAGCCACTGGCGTTTCACGCATATCAGAGGAATTTGTCAACACGGCCGATTCAGATGGATTCGCCACTCGCTCAGAAAACATCATTTGCCAAATGGTGGCGACTGCCAACAAAAATACTACCCATAATAAAGGTTTAGGCAGACTAGCCGTTGTGTTGTGCACCACTTGCGATGGAGCCATATCTTGCGAATTCTGCTTACGCTCTTCTTCGGCTTTTTTCAGTGCTTTTAACAAATAAGACATTATTGCGCCGCCATCTGCATTTTTTGATCCCACAAGTACAAACTGATTAACGTTTGCGGCCCCAATATCCCGTCAACTAGCAAACCATGCTTACGCTGAAACGCCATCACGGCATCATGCAACATCACATCATAGGTTTGAGATGTGCTTTCTTGAATGGAGGTAGGTTTAATCACCTGCCACTGCGAATAATCTTCAGCCAATGCCATCGACACGTCTTTTGCTTGCAGGGCACTGCGCACCCAAGGTATTAAATCATTATCATCAAAAGGCTTAATAATTGACTGTATAAACCTTGGATCCATTTCTTCAACCGTCACATCCACCATCGACTTATGAGACAAGCGCTGATTTTGAAATTCCTGCCACTGGCCGTTCAAATACACCTTTCCGGTCAAATTTGAAGATGCCACAACAGAGCTAGGTAATCGCCCTTGCCAGCATTGCGTCATGGATAAGCATTGCGCCGATGAGCTATCTGCACGCTCCTGCCCACCTTGAAAAAACGCAGTCGCTTGTGACTCTACTTTACTCGTAAAATTAGTGTTTTCTAAATACGGCCAAAGCAATGCACCTAACGCAAAAACCACACTTAGTGCCAATACAGGTTTAAGGTAAGAAGATTTCGCATCCACTTTTGGCAACACTTCTTTTGCTGCCCGTCGCACCATCCACACATTTACACTGCTTTTTTGTTCTGCGTAGCAACCCATCAAACAGCGATCGGCCAAAACATTAATCAACCGCGGAATACCCTTGGTCAAACGATGCAAATACCAAACGGCTGCAAAATCAAATAACTGCCCTTTCCCCCCAGCTACTTCGATGCGATGATTAATATACGCTTGGGTTTGCATTAACGATAAACCATGCAAATGGTAACGTGCGGTAAAACGCTGATTAAGCTGACGCAACTCATAACGATTCAAACGCTGCATAAGCTCAGGCTGACCCAGTAGAATAATCTGCAAAAGCTTATCTTCGTGGGTTTCTAAATTGGTCAGCAGACGAATCAATTCCAACACGGATTCATCAAGGTGTTGCGCTTCATCAATAATTAAAACGCTGTAACCGCCCTTGGAGTAAACACCTAACAGAAACTCGGTTAAGCGCTCGATCAATTGTGATTCTTTATCCAAACCAGCAACATCCACTCCGAATTCCTTGCAGATTAATTGCAACAATTCTAAGCGATCAAGCTGAGGGTGGAGAATAAGCGCAACCTCAGTATCTTGAGGAATGGCTTGTAAAAGATACTTACACAAAGTGGTTTTGCCTGTGCCCACTTCGCCGGTCAACAACACAAAGCCACCACGGTGCAGCATGCCGTACTCAAGTGCAGCTAAGGCTTCTTCGTACTGGCCGCAGGCGTATAAAAATCCGGGATTAGGGGCAATAGAGAACGGGCGCTGATTAAGAGCAAAATAATGTTCATAGATCATAAAATAGGCCAGTTCATATCCAAGTTCAGTTGCCAGTGCTTGGCATTAGAGGGATCAATATCATCAAAGCCCCATTTTACCTTGAGCCGCGAGGATTCATAGCCAATATTCAGCTTTTCATTAAGCACATCAAAATCAACCCCTGCCCCATAGGCTTTCCATCCCAATCGCAGCCCGTTATAACGCTGCCAGCTTTCTAAGCCCACCCAAGCGGTGTGAACAGCACCCGAGTAAGACCAGCTAGCCTTGGCGAACACAGGCAATCTTTGCGTGTGAGCGCCTTCCGCTGAATAAACCGAGCAACTGGATGACATGGGACGACTCAAGCAACCCCTATCTTGTGGCACCGCATCCCAATACAAAACGTAAAATAGATCCTCCACGGATACGGCTAATCGTTGCTGTTCGTTCAACCTTGTCGAATAAGCCAGATCAAAACTGTGCCCCCAAGCGCTGACATGCTGCCTTGGGGTATCGAACAATTGGTTTTCATCATAGGCGTAGTCCAGCTGCCAATCGTAACTTAATTGACTGCCTTGCACCTGACCTTGGCCGGTGAGCCTTCCCTCTTGAATACGATTCCCCTGAATCACGTATCCAGTAATTTCAATACTTGAATTAAAAGATAACGGTATAAGGTACTGAAGATACAATGCATCCCCTTGAGCGGCATTCACCGCAAAATCCAGCGAATAAACACCATCCTCAATCTGATTACTTTCAAGCCGGGAATAAAACTGAGCGGTTTCTTGGGAAAAAGACAACAAATAATCCCAGCGACGCTGAAAACCTAAAGTAAAAGAGGACGAGAGAGAAACGTAGGTATTAAAACGTGCGCGAGCTTGGGCGTAGCGCCCTTTTGCTGGGTTGGCCCAACTGGATTCAAGTTGATCAAGGGCCATAGCAGGGCTGGCACCCATAATGTCACTGGCAACCCCAATGTGTTGCTGCGCCCTGACACTAAACGCGCACAGCAACAAAACAATGGCTATTAACCGTACATCCATTAGAGCAGCTGCCAGCTACCATCAACATAGCGAATCACATAAACGCCATTCTCTTTTCGCAAGGTACCCACTAGCACACCCGCATAACGAATATGTCCAAGGGGTTGGTTATGGTACGAAGTGGCAAGCGTGTAATCGAAGGCAAACATGGTCATTTGGATTTGATTATCCAAAATATAGTACGCCAAGGCATCTGTATTGTCCTGCCCCACTGTACCAAACAACATATGCAGCGTGCGTTCACCAAACGGAATCAAGCCAAATAAATCCGACAGACCGTCACCGTAATAACCATGAGAAATCGACGCACTCACGGCAAAGTTTTCTTTATCTTGCATGCCGCCATAAATCCACAAATGCAGAGGCGTGTCATCCGGGGTTTCATTGGCGCCTTTAAAATGGGATAGCAAACGAATGGTAAAGGAACTCAAACCCAAGTACGCAGGCTCGTTTAAGGTGATATCAAACGCATCCCCATCCGTGAATTGCGTAATAGCACCATAATTCACATCGTAAACCCCCCTTGCCGGAATTTTCACCTGAGGAATACAGCCCACGCCATCGCCATCTAAATTATTTTTCAAAAACCAAAACGCATCGGCCACGGTTGCCGAATCACTAAAACTGGCATCATCCTCAAATGCACTGGCACAGCCTAGCTGCCCCACTTCTAGCGCAGCGGAACATTGCCACACATCATCAGAAGACACACACTGCTTCACCATGGGCTTGTCGCTGGCCACTTCTTTAAAAATAACTAAAGACGTTGTACCACCTGGGTATTTTAATTCACCATATTCGAACGCCGCCGGGGAGCTAAAACCCACTGACGCTTTAAAATTATCAGTCATGGCTGCAAAGTTTGTTTCCTCGTTATACTCAACTTTACCAATTAACGTTTCACCTAACGTCACATCACTGGGTAACGCTAAGAATCCCGCAAAGTCCGTTCCATCCAACCCAGTTTCATCAAATTGAATAAAGCGTTTAATGTCAGCGCCGTACCAAACAAAATCTAAACTAGGGAAGCGCTCGGGCGCATAATAATTATTGGCATTATTGGCTGTCAGTAATATTTCAACATCCACCGTATCCGCACCATTTATTAACTGGCCAGGCAAATCAATTGAGTGCACATTAAAATGTACCGGTTCCAGTTCCCTTACTGGGTCCGTCGTGCCTTGCAAAACAAACGAGCCATTAGTAGCCGTGTAATACATGCCCGATCCGTCTGCGGATTTGAGTGTCAATTTAGGAATGGTTACTTCAATGCGCTTAACCTTTGGCTCAACACCTGCTTGTAAAGCTTCGCTTAGAGTTACCTGCATACTGGCATAACCTGTCACTCGGCTTTGCACAATGGCCTGCCCTGCAGCATTAACTACTTTAATGTCATCTAAAAATTTAAAGGTTTTAATTAAGCCATTTTCATCGCTATTTAATAAACTGCCACGCAAGTGGGTCTCCGCTTGTGCACCGGAGTCATAAGTAAAAATATTATTGGTGCTGTCAAATGCCACACTGGCTGTTACATCATCAAACACATAACTGGAGCTGACTGTACTACACGCATTAGCACCCGATTTATTGGCTAAACACTTCAGAGAATAATCAACCACTTGCACCATAGGTAAAAACACACTTTGCAACTGTGGACCAAGGTTCGCCTGAAAAACCTCCCAGTTCATTTCAAACTGAGCCAGTTCTGCTGCGGTATCCACATCTAAAAAATCATTAAAATTTTTGGTTTCGTAATCAATAAACCAACCTTGAATTTTTGCCACGAAATCTTTTGCCGCTTGCACTTGATCCGCCAAATCTTGCGCGTAATCTGAACCTGCAAAGGTAGAAATGGAATTGGTTAATATTGCGCGAGTGGCCGTAAACGCATCTTTTGCTGAAGTCAAAAAAGCATGAGGAGAGGATAACTGAGCATAAACAGCAATGGCATCATCATACAGGGCTTTCAAATCCCACTGCGCAGGTGAGTTCGTCAGATCTTCACCATAAAGTTGGCCTTGGTTTTTTAAATAAGCATCGTTAAGCCATTGATCTAAAGTAGCCACCAAGGTTTGATTGGTTTGCTTAGCACGATATTGCAAGGTCAAACTCAATAAGCCGTGCTTGGCTGACTCTAATGAGGCAACAGCACTACCACTATCCACTAAAAACGGCGAATACGGGGTCACTCTTTCTGGGGTATTGGAGGTAAAACCCAACATGGCTTGCATGCGAGTATTGGCTTCATAAATACTCTCTGCGGTGAACATACCGTTAACTGGGTCAGTACCATCACAATCACTGGTATCTAGTTCGTTACAGCTACCGGTTCCATCCCACTGAAAATCGCTGAACGCCAACTTGGCGGCTAGATGGGTAAACGGCGTGACATTCACACTACTCACGCTTTGCGCTTCATGGAACGCAGCCCATAATTCAAAATCATCATGAGCTAGATACCAGTCTCCATAAGCAACATTAGTACCTTGCTCATTAATGCAACCATCTACCAGTGCACAGCGAATTTCTGTTTTGGTGCCGTTGTTATCGTAAGCTTTTATAACAAATAAGATTGGGCCGGTGGCCGCACCTTGGATTTGCAGATCAAACTGCCCGTTTTCATCGGTATAAAAACGATCGGCATACAAATCCCCATTACTGTTACGTTGTGGCTGCCCGTATTTATCAATACCCACCACTTGCACACTGGCGTTTTTCATATTGCCGTTAAGCACGGTTCCTGTGACTTGTATGTTAGGTAAACCACCTACATTTTCTTCCACTGAATTGCTACATCCCCATAATAGGGAAACCACGGCAAGACATAAGATAAAACGCTTCATGTAACGACCACTTCTTATTGTTTTATTTACGTTCGAGCCAGCTTTTCTGACTCTTCTGTGATTAACGCACGCATCCATTGATGAGGCGGGTTGTGATGTAATAGAGGGCTCCATGCCATCTTTAGTTCAAATGCGGGTATTTCAAATGGCGCATCCACCATTTTTAGCGCCCCAGATTGCGCCTGCATTTTAGCGACCTTGGTAGGCAATGTCGCCACCAAATCATTATTCATGGCCAATAGCGCTGGCATCTGATAATGACGGGTAAAAACACTAATATTTCGCTTATGACCAGTGAGAGACAGGGCTTCATCCACCCAGCCTAGTTGAACCGCCTTATCTTTGCTTGGGTTCACCCCTGTCCCGACCCCCATGCCGGTTTTACTTACCCAAATGTGGTTCGCTTGCAGGTACTTATCTAGGTCGAACCCTTCTAATAGTGGATTGGCTGGGTTCACAAGACACGCAAAGCCATCGCGCCACAGTGTCTTCTGGTGAAAAGATTGAGGCAGCTCGTCAAAGCGGTTAATGGCCATATCCACCTTGCCCTGCTCTACATCTTTATAGGTCACGTCTGACGGGGTCAAAAAGTCCAGGATAATACCAGGGGCCTCTTTACGCAGGCGCTTTACAATAGCTGGCACCAAGGTGGCCTCCGCATAGTCGCTCACCATAATACGGAATACGCGACCACTGGAATGGGATTGAAACTCCCCTGTGGGCTGCACCGCCGCATCCACCTCGGCAAGGATATTTCGCACCATGGGCTGTAAGGATTGGGCCCGCTCAGTGGCACTCATACCATCACTGGTACGCACCAAAATTGGATCGTCAAACAATTCTCGCAGGCGTTTTAGGCCATTACTCATGGCCGGCTGAGTAATGCCAAGTGACTGCGCAGCCTTGGTAACACTGCGCTCACGCAATAAAACATCCAAATAAATCAGCAGGTTTAAATCAAATCTGTCCACATTCACCCCGTGAATACCCATTATAAGAACTATAAATTAGATAAATTATCATAAAAACCTTAAGATGCGCGAGTCATTTAAGAGGCGTGCCTCGATAAAGCTGCTATTTTTATAGGCGGCTTTAGACAATTAACCTATTTTTTAAGGATTGGACATATGTCAGCTTATCAAGACGACATCAAAGCGGTTGCAGCTCTTAAAGAGCAAGCAGGTAGCCCATGGGATCAAATCAACCCAGAATCTGCTGCTCGCATGCGCGCTCAAAACAAATTCAAAACTGGCCTAGACATCGCTAAATACACGGCTGCTATCATGCGTCGTGACATGGCTGAGTTCGATAAAGACAAAACTAAGTACACTCAGTCTCTAGGCTGCTGGCACGGTTTTGTAGGTCAGCAAAAACTGATCTCTATCAAAAAGCATTTCGGTACTACTGAACGTCGTTACCTATACCTTTCTGGTTGGATGGTTGCTGCTCTACGTTCTGAGTTCGGTCCTCTTCCTGACCAATCTATGCACGAGAAAACAGCTGTTGCTTCTCTTGTTGAAGAACTATACACCTTCCTACGTCAAGCTGACGCTCGTGAACTAGGTGGTCTTTTCCGTGAGCTAGACGCTGCTCGTGAAGCTGGCGATGCTGCTCTTGAGAAAGAAATTCAAGCAAAAATCGACAACCACGAAACTCACGTAGTGCCAATTATTGCTGACATCGATGCTGGTTTCGGTAACGCTGAAGCAACTTACCTAATGGCTAAGCAAATGATCGAAGCGGGTGCTTGTGCACTTCAAATCGAAAACCAAGTTGCTGACGAGAAGCAATGTGGTCACCAAGACGGTAAAGTTACTGTTCCTCACGAAGATTTCCACGGTAAAATCCGTGCCCTACGTTACGCTTTCCTAGAGCTAGGCGTTGACGAAGGTATCATCGTTGCACGTACTGACTCTGAAGGTGCTGGCCTAACTAAAGAAATCGCTGTTGTTAACGAACCAGGCGATCAAGGCGACATCTACAACTCTTACCTAGACGTTGAAGAAGTTGCTGCTGAAGACACTAAAGAAGGTGACGTTCTTATCAGCCGTAACGGTAAGCTTGTTCGTCCTAAGCGTCTTGCTTCTGGTCTATACCAATTCCGTCAAGGTACTGGTCATGAGCGTTGTGTATTCGATTGTATCGAAGCTATCAATGCTGGTGCAGACCTTCTTTGGATCGAAACGGCTGTTCCTACAGTACACGAAATCAAAGGCATGATGGACGACGTACGTAAAGTACACCCAGACGCGAAACTAGTTTACAACAACTCTCCTTCTTTCAACTGGACTCTAAACTTCCGTCAACAAGCATACGATGCTTGGGTTGAAGCTGGTAAAGACGTTTCTGGTTACGACCGTGACCGTCTAATGTCTGCTGAATACGACGATTCTGAACTAGCTGCTGAAGCTGATGCTCGCATCAAGACTTTCCAAGCGGATACTTCTCGCGAAGCGAACGTATTCCACCACCTAATCACTCTACCGACTTACCACACTACTGCGTTGTCTGTAGACAACCTAGCTAAAGAGTACTTCGGTGAAGCTGGTATGCTTGGTTATGTTGAAGGCGTTCAACGTAAAGAGATCCGTCAAGGTATCGCTTGTGTTAAACACCAAAACATGGCTGGTTCTGACCTAGGTGATGATCACAAAGAATACTATCTTGGTGATCGTGCACTTAAAGCTGGCGGTGCGAAAAACACTTCTAACCAGTTCAACAACATCTAATCTTTTAGATAACGTTGACACTGATCAAGTGTTGAAAGAAAGGTCTCTTCGGAGGCCTTTTTTTGTACCTGAGATATTTGAACCCAAAGTTTTTCGCTGCGAAAAACACTTACTCTCTAGATTCACATTCAACAGCATCTAATTTTTTAGATAACGTTGACACTAATTAAGTGTTGAAAGAAAGGTCTCTTCGGAGGCCTTTTTTGTACCTGAGATATTTGAACCCAAAGTTTTTCGCGGCGAAAAACACTTACTTTCTAAGCTCTCATTCAACAACATCTAATTGTTACTTTACTCAAAAGTGTTACAAAAGGAGCGACCTTCGGAGACCTTTTTATGCCAATTATCTTATTTATTAAGCATGCAGCGAAAACACCAAACCCTACAAATAAAAAACCCGACCTAAGTATTAGGCCGGGTTTTAGCGCTTAACATTCTATCTAGTTAAACCTTCGTTACTTCAGTTTATCGAACGCATCATTTTCATGTTTCATAATACTGGCGATTAGGCCAACTATGATACCTGCTGCACCCAATGCAAAAAGTGCCAGCATCATTGGAGAGTCAGCGAATGTAAAATACGCTGTCACACCCTCCCAAGTGCTAATAGATGTACCCATTTCTATACTCCTTGTGGTTCAACATTGGCCAATTTATTTGGTACTTCGCTTTCAACTGAAGCTGGTGTTGATGCTTCAGGGTAAGGTTTTGCAATCAATTCAACTTCATCAATACCCAAGTCTTCAGCAGACTCTGGCACACGTAATGTATTGAGTTTTTTCAAAAGCAAGGACAAGCCATAACCAGGAATAAAGCCAACCAGTGCCATAATCACAGCAGACAAGCTTTGACCTAAAAAGCTAATCTCTGGATTATCACCTATGTTTGGCGTTCCACCTGCGAACACACCCACTAAAATCACAGCCACAAAACCGGTGAAGCCATGAACAGACACTGCGCCTACCGCATCATCAATACCGCGCTTCTCAAGAAACTTCGC
>JBFEWA010000264.1:0-4781 GCA_041546605.1 Bermanella sp. | reverse complement strand
CACATTCGTTCTTGTAGCTTCTTAATCAGTGATGGCGTGATGCCATCTAACGAAGGTCGTGGTTATGTATTACGTCGTATTATTCGTCGTGCCTTGCGTCACGGCCACATCTTGGGTGCCACCGATTTATTCTTCTACAAACTGGTGCCTGCTCTGGTGAAGGAGATGGGCGAAGCCTACCCTGAGCTTGCGAAAAACCAAGCTAACGTAGAGAAAATCCTTAAGTTAGAAGAAGAGCAATTTGCCAAAACCCTAGATAACGGCATGAAGCTTTTAGAGAGTGCTATTAGCGAACTTAAAGGGGATACCATTCCAGGTGAAACCGTATTTAAGCTGTATGACACCTATGGCTTCCCTGTGGATTTAACCGCGGATATCGCCCGTGAAAAAGATTTAAAAGTAGATGAAGCCGGTTTTGACGCTTGCATGCAAGAGCAAAAATCCAAAGCCCGTGCCGCGTCTAACTTTAAAGTGGATTACACCGACACCCTTAACCTTGAAGGCGAAACTGACTTCACCGGTTATGAAAACCTATTGGATCAAGGCAAAATCATCGCCTTATTCAAAGATGGCCAGCAAGTGAACAGCTTAAATGTTGGTGAAGCGGGCATGGTGGTCTTAGACAGCACGCCATTTTATGGTGAGTCTGGTGGCCAAGTGGGTGACACCGGATTGCTAAGCGGCAGTGGTGTGGAGTTCATCGTCACCGATACCACCAAAGAGCAGAAAAACCATCTTCACCATGGTGAAGTGAAAAGCGGTACATTAAATGTGGGTGATACCCTAAGTGCCAATGTGGATGAAACTAAGCGCCAGCAAACCGCGCTTCACCATTCGGCTACTCACTTATTGCATGCAGCATTGCGCGATGTGCTAGGTGATCATGTACAGCAAAAAGGTTCGCTATGTACCTATGATCGTCTGCGTTTTGACTTTGCTCATTTCGAAGCCATGACGGCAGAAGAATTGAGCCAGGTGGAGCAAATCGTTAACCAGCAAATTCGCAACAACACCCCAGTGACAACTGAACTGATGGCCATTGATGCAGCGAAAGACAAAGGCGCCATGGCGTTGTTTGGCGAAAAATATGACGACGAAGTGCGCGTATTAAGCATGGGCAGTGAGAACTTCTCCGTAGAATTATGTGGTGGTACTCACGCCAAGCGCACAGGTGACATTGGTTTCCTTAAAGTAGTGAGTGAAAGCGGCATCGCAGCGGGCGTGCGTCGTGTTGAAGCCGTGGTGGGTCAAGCCGCGTTTGAATACATTCACACCATGGAATCCACTATTAATGCCATTGCTGCCCAAGTGAAAGCCAACCGTGAATCGGTATTGGATAAAGTAGAAGCGGCAGTGAGTAAAACCCGTCAGCTAGAAAAAGACGTGCAGCAGCTTAAAGCCAAACTGGCTTCGGGTGCGGGTACGGATCTAGCCGCAGGTGCTAAGCAGATCAACGGCATTAATGTATTGGCTGCTCAATTGGATGGTGCGGATGTACCGGCCATGCGTGGCGCCATGGATCAGCTGAAAAACAAACTGCAATCCGGCGTAATTTTACTGGCGAGCAATGAAGGTGAGAAAGTAACCTTGATTGCTGGCGTGACCAAAGATCTGATCGGCAAAGTAAAAGCCGGTGATATCGTGAAAGAGCTTGCTCCATACGTGGATGGCCGTGGTGGCGGTAAGCCGGATTTAGCCCAAGCCGGTGGTAAGAAGCCAGAAGGTATTCCTGAGGCGCTAGCCGCATTTGACCAGTGGGCACAGGCAAATCTGTAAATTTTGCAGGTATCCAGGGCATAGAGGTGAGTTTTTACCTGTTATGCGCTGGGATGCTCTGATTTAGCTACTCAGATAGTTCCAAAATGGCGTCAATTAGTGTCTAATTGGCGCCCAATTTTTGTACCCTTTTTAGAAAGAGCCTGTAACCATGGCATTGTATGTACACAAATACGGTGGCACTTCGGTAGGAAGCGTTGAGCGAATCGAAGGTGTTGCTGAGAAAATCAAAAAATTTAAAGACGAAGGTCATGACGTAGTTGTGGCTGTGAGTGCCATGAGCGGTGAGACCAACCGCTTAATTGAACTGGCGAACGCCATTAGTGACCAGCCGACGCCTCGTGAAATGGACGTATTGGTCAGTACGGGTGAGCAAGTGACCATTGCACTGTTAAGCATGGCGCTGAACAAGCGTGGTGTACCGGCTCGTTCTTACACAGGCTCACAAGTTAAGATTTTAACGGATAGCGCGCACATGAAAGCGCGTATCCAAGACATTGATACGCAAAAAATCCGCGGCGATCTTGCGGAAGGCCGCGTGGTTATTGTTGCTGGTTTCCAAGGTGTGGACGACGAAGGCAATATCACGACCCTGGGTCGTGGTGGCTCTGACACCACTGGCGTGGCATTAGCGGCCGCGTTGCAAGCGGATGAATGTCACATTTACACCGACGTAGATGGCGTTTACACCACCGACCCGCGTGTGGTGGAAAAAGCCCGTCGTATGGACAAGATTACCTTTGAAGAAATGCTTGAGATGGCCAGTCTTGGGTCAAAAGTATTGCAAATTCGTTCTGTGGAATTTGCCGGTAAATACAAAGTGCCACTGCGTGTATTGCACAGCAGTAAAGAAGGCAATGGCACCCTTATCACAATAGAGGATGATGAATCAGTGGAACAGCCAGTTATTTCCGGAATTGCATTCAACCGTGACGAAGCCAAATTAACCGTGCTTGGTGTGCCTGATATTCCAGGTGTGGCCTCTAAAATCTTAGGCCCAATTGGTGCGGCAAACATTGAAGTGGACATGATCGTACAGAACGTGGCTGCGGATCAAACCACCGACTTCACCTTCACTGTTCATCGTAACGACTTCAGCAAAGCTGAAGCAGTATTACGTGAAGTGGCTCAGGGCCTAGGTGCCCGTGAAGTGATCGCTGCTAACAACATCGCCAAGGTGTCATTAGTGGGTGTGGGTATGCGCTCACATGCCGGTGTGGCGAGTAAGATGTTTGATGTGCTTGCGCAAGAAAACATCAACATTCAAATTATCTCAACTTCTGAAATCAAGATTTCTGTGGTTATCGCTGAGAAGTATCTGGAATTGGCTGTACGTGCGTTGCACAGTGCATTCGATCTAGACGACGATGCCAAGTAAATAAGAAGAGCGTCAAGGATTAGACCACTTCTTGAAAAAACCGCGTTGGAATACCATCGCACCCTAGGTACACGGCCAGTCAGCCTCAAATTTAGCGTTATCCATAACTAAATATTATGGAAAGGTTGAAGATGAGGCTTTTAATTTTTCAAAGCTGGTCAATAATAAATCTTATGGATGCCCGATTCTTATGTGATTCGGGGATTAAAGTGGTTAGCTAAAGCTGTGCTGGTCACATGTTCAGGAGAATGAAATGCTCATTTTAACGCGTCGAGTTGGTGAAACCCTTATGGTCGGTGATGAAGTAACTGTCACTGTATTAGGAGTTAAAGGCAATCAAGTACGTATCGGTGTGAACGCGCCAAAAGAGGTAGCGGTTCATCGCGAAGAAATTTATCAGCGAATTCAAAAAGAAAAAGATCACCCTACTGAAGAGTGATTTTGCGCTAATGTGTTAATTTCATTGAAATTTTTTCTTTTAATTTCTCTATAAAGTGGTAACATACGCCGCGTGTTGGAGAGATGGCCGAGTGGCTGAAGGCGCACCCCTGCTAAGGGTGTATAGGAGAAATCTTATCGAGGGTTCGAATCCCTCTCTCTCCGCCACCACAAATTCTTTTTATTAATACCTTCGAGTAAAAATAAAAAGTGGCGAAAGTTGACTAATTAAATAGTTTAACTATAATTCGCCGCCCCATACGACGCGCTCGTAGCTCAGCTGGATAGAGTACCTGGCTACGAACCAGGCGGTCGGAGGTTCGAATCCTCCCGAGCGCGCCAGCTTTAAAAAACCTACACTTAGATGTAGGTTTTTTTTTCGTCCAAAATTTGTGATTCAAGCGAAAATGCGCTCGGGTAGGACGAGAACCTCCGATAGGTTCGATTGCCGAAGGCAAGACCGACGAAGTCGCCCGCAGGGGGCGCGAAGCGCAGTCCATCCTCCCGAGCTTTGTGCTTTCGTTACGTTTGCCGCAAGTGCGTTTTGGTTATTCTGATAATTATCTACTTTGTTGGCTGCTGCATCGTTAAAGCCAGCACGGTTTCTTTTGTGGGGAAGTATCCCCACCCCCCTCTTTGCTCACCTTCGCACCGCTCGTCTCTAATATATTTCCGAATCACTTTGGTTGTAGCGGCGCTCAGAAATCGCATATTGTTATCGTGACGGGCTTGGTTTCCGGTTGGTTCTGAAAAGGTGTTGCTTTTATCGTCTTACCCGCGAAGGCGGGTATCCATTTCCGCAAGTGCGATTTATGTGAATTCTGAATTATCTAAATAGCTTCAGGACTCTCAGACTTTGCTAGCACGGTTTTCTTTTTTCGCCCCCTCCGTTCATCCTGAGCTAGTCGAAGGGCGCAGCTAGCCTTATGCCGATTTCCCTCAGTTTTCGTGATGCGGCGCTCGGAGGCCGCATATTGTTATCGTGACGGGCTTGGTTTGCGTTTGGTTCTGAATCGATTATGTAATTACCTAAATTTGTTGGTGCTGCGGGTTTAGTTTGTACATAATGAGATTTCATTACCTTGTAAGGTCAACTACCTTGCAAGGAAGGAAAGCTTGCAAGGGCTGATGAATAAAATGTTAAGTAGCTTGAATACACTATGAAATTATCATTACTCATAATATTTAT
>JBFEWA010000320.1:0-3879 GCA_041546605.1 Bermanella sp. | reverse complement strand
GTTGTAACCGCAGGTATCGGTCTATCGCCTTTGGCGATTCACCTTGATTTAGGTGTCATGGCTAATGCCAGCGATCCAGAAAAAGAAGCGGGTATCGCGTTTGAATTCGGCGTTGAATTCTAACTAAATACTTTTGCCTTAGATAAAGCCCTCGATGCAAATCGAGGGCTTTTTTTATGCCTCATATCAATTCCCTCCCAGCTAGTTCTTCTAACCTCAGCTGGATTTCGTATACACTAAGCAAAATCTCAAAGACGCCAACATCATGAACATTTACCTAGTGGGCGGTGCCGTACGCGACCAACTGCTAAATATCCCATCCAAAGATAAAGACTGGGTTGTGGTCGGCAGCACGCCAGATGAATTAACCGCCAACGGCTTTAAACAAGTGGGTGCCGACTTCCCTGTTTTCTTGCATCCCGACACGCAAGAAGAATATGCCCTTGCCCGCACCGAGCGCAAATCCGGCCATGGCTATCAAGGTTTTAGTGTGGATTTTGGTGAGCATGTCACCCTTGAAGAGGATTTGATTCGCCGCGATCTCACCATTAATGCCATGGCACAAGATGAGAACGGCAACATCATTGATCCGTTTAACGGCAAGTCCGACATTCAGCACAAGATATTGCGCCATGTGAGCGAAGCGTTTAGCGAAGATCCATTACGGGTATTACGGGTAGCACGCTTTGCCGCTCGCTTTCATCATTTAGGTTTTACCATTGCCCCTGAAACTCTTGATCTCATGCAAGCCATCAGCGATTCAGGGGAATTAAAACATTTAACCCCAGAGCGAGTATGGGTGGAAACCCAACGAGCCCTGCACGAAAAGAGCCCTTGGGTTTATTTTGAAACTCTCAAAAACTGCAACGGCTTAGCCGATACCTTTACCGAGCTGGATAAGCTGTTTGGCGTGCCGCAACCACCCAAGCACCATCCGGAAATTGATACCGGCTTGCACAGCATTTTATCGCTGCAACAAGCCAGCTTATTGAGCCAAGATGGTGATGTGCGCTTTGCCGCACTCATGCATGACCTTGGTAAAGCGTTAACCAAACAAGCAGACTGGCCAAGACACATTGCCCATGAAACCCTTGGTCTAAAACCAATTCAAAGCATGTGTGAGCGCTTAAAAGTGCCTAACGCCTATCGCGAACTCACCTTAAAAGCCTGTGAATTTCACACTCACATTCACAGAGCATTTGAATTAAAAGCCAGCACTATATTAAAAGTATTTAAACAGTGCGACGCGTTAAGAAAACCAGAACGCTTTGCCAAATTACTACTCGTGTGTGAAGCGGATGCCAAAGGGCGCACAGGTTTAGAGAGCACCCCTTATCCACAAGCCCCATACATGCAACGCATGCTGGATGCCTGCAATCAAGTGGATAACCAAGCCATCATCAAAAGCGGTGTCACTGGTGCCGACATAGGCAAGGCCATTGAACACGCTCGCTTAGAGGCCATTGCCCAAGCACAATCCTTAGAGAAAAATAAATGAATAAAACGGCCTTAATTACCGGCGGCGCTCAACGCATTGGTGCCGCTATCGCAAAACGCCTGCATGAAAACCAATACGATATTTTTTTGCATTACGGACAAAGCAAACAGGCCGCGCTTGCCCTACAAAAAGAATTAAACGAAAAACGACCTGAATCGTGCGTGCTGATCAGCGCCGATCTCACCGATGAAAACAGCCCTATTATTATTGAAGAATGGTTCAGTGAATTTCACCGCCCTTTGGACATTTTAATCAACAATGCATCCCAGTTTTTTCCAACCCCGTGGCAAGATGCTAAGCCCAGTGACTGGCAAAAAATCATCAGCAGCAATGTGCAAACGCCGTTTTTTCTTATACAAAAAATGCTGCCATTTTTAACCGCGGTTAATGGGCAAGTGATCAACCTAATTGATATTCACGCTGAGCGCACCTTGGAACAACACCCCATTTATAGCGCCTCAAAAGCCGCCTTAAAAAGCTTAACATTATCCTTAGCAAAAGATGAGGGTTACCGTATTCGTTGCAATGGTGTAAGCCCAGGCGCCATTTTGTGGCCAGATCAAGAAGAGAATATGGACGACGCGGCAAAGCAAAAAATCTTAAATAAAATCCCCATGAAGCGCCTAGGTAGCGTGGACAATATTGCAGATACCGTTCTATTTTTATGCAACAACGACTACATCAATGGACAAATTATTAATGTAGATGGTGGCCGCACGGTTTATAGCTAAATCGTGCGCAAGCTTGACTCGTACTTATCTACAGGGTTACCTGCCAAAGATTTTGCGAGTCTTTATCAAAGAAAAACCACAAGCGTGCATAGGTCACTTGTAATTCAGGATGCATTTCATCGGCAGCAATGTCATTCATGGGCAATAGCACAAACGCATTTTTGGTGATTTCATCACGGGGCAATTGCACCCCATCAAACTCCCCCACCAAATCGTCATAGGTGAGAATATCAATATCCAAGGTTCGACCGCTGAATTTAGGGCCCGTGCGTTCACGACCAAACTGATCTTCAATGGCCTTTAATTGCTCGTTTAATTCCCCTACAGATAATTGCGTATCAAACTTGGCGACTAGGTTGTAAAAATTATCCCCATCAAAGCCCACGGCTTCGCTTTCATAAATGGGTGACAACACCAACGCGCCGAATTGTTCTGCCAATGCCTGCAAGCAACCACTGATATTTTTTTGCTTGTCTATATTACTGCCAATACTGACATACACTTGAGCCATGCTTATTCCTACTTGCTACCGCGCTCGATCATCACACCCACCCCTTTAGCTTGGGGAATCGCCGTCGGCTTAGTGAGCTTTAACTGCAACCATGGCACACGAAATTCATTCATCAAGATATCCGCCACATGCTCAGCCATGGTTTCCACCAACAAGAACTCACTACCACCAATGAACTCAATTAAGCGATCACACACGGCTTTATAGTTCAGCGCTTTTTCAATGTCTTCGGACTGAGCTGCGGGTTTATTATCCCACGCCATTTCCAGATCAAGGCGCACAACCTGCTTGATCTCGCGCTCCCAATCGTAAATACCTATGATGGTTTCGATTTCTAAACCATCTATAAAAACTTTATCCATTGCGACCTGTTAGATGTTTAATGCACCGCTAGATGCTGAATGTAAGATGAGAGATGCAGACTCAACTCTATGTTCTTTTTGATGGGTTACACCCGTACCTCGCTAACCCATCCTACTTATATAGTTTAATGCCCAACGAAAAACGTAATTCGCTGCCATCAATTATCTAACTTTCGCGAGTTTAAAGCGTCAATGAGGCAGCAAAGACAAGGCAAAAAATCTCGAAGATTCGCAGTGTATGTTTTATACATGAGAAATCTGAAAGATTTTTTAACGCAGTATTTGCAACGCAGCTAGCTTTAAACCGCTGAAAGCTGATCCATGGGCCAACGCGGGTGTACAACAATCTCTTCACCGTCTTTTTGCCCCGCCTTCATGCGCTGACAACCAGCATACGCAATCATGGCACCGTTATCGGTGCAAAACTCAGGGCGCGGATAAAACACTTCGCCGTTCAGTTTATCCATCAAACCGTGCAGTTTTTCGCGCAAGTATTTATTGGCACTCACACCACCGGCAATGACCAAACGCTTGCGTCCGGTTTGCTCAAGTGCACGCTTACATTTAATGCTTAGGGTATCCACCGCGGCTTGTTCGAACGCCAATGCGATATCGGCCTTGTCTTGCTCGGTGAGGCCCGTCTCTTCTTGGCATTTTGCAATCGTATTGCGGGCAAATGTTTTCAAACCACTGAATGAAAAATCCAAGCCTGGGCGATCCGTCATGGGGCGCGGAAATTTAAAGCGCCCGGGAGTACCTTGTTGCGCTAACTTAGCG
>JBFEWA010000229.1:0-5571 GCA_041546605.1 Bermanella sp. | reverse complement strand
CCCGTCTGTTGGTTTATTCATAGACGGCATAGATATGACGGGACTGGGCGGCGCAGCCACCCTATTTGATATTGACCAAGTTGAAATATTACGAGGCCCACAAGGCACAGCCTTTGGCGCAAACGCGTTAGCTGGCGCCATCAATATCACAAGCAAACAACCTTCAAAAGAAACCGAAGGTTACGTACAAGGTAAAATTGGTAACTACAACACACAAGGCTTAGGTGCTGCGATTTCTGGCTCTCTTAGCGAAAATATCCAAGCACGCTTTGCCATCAACCAGGTTAAATCTGATGGCTATATGGAAAATATCCATCTAAACAGAAAAGACACCAACAACATTGACGAATTAATCGCTCGCGCCCAATTAAACTGGCAGGTAAATTCGAACAACGACATTAATATCTCACTTTTCAGCACAGACATTAACAACGGTTACGATGCATTTAGCCTTGATAACAATCGCAACACCTATTCTGATGAGCCAGGTGAAGACTCACAAAACACCAACGCCCTTTCGATCAAATGGCAATCAAGATTAAACAGCACTTTCAATTTAGAAGTTCTCGCAGCCATTAGCGACACCGAAAGCACTTATGCCTATGACGATGACTGGGCCTTTGGTCAATACGATGAAGCAGGCACTGGCGATTGCATCTCCCCCAACAACAACTGCTTAGAAACCACTCCTGGCTCATACGGCTACAGTGCTTACGACGAATACAATCGTGATTATACAAATCAGCAAATTGATATCCGCTTATTATCAGGACAAGACGGTTTTATTTTTAACGACTCCACCGAATGGGTCATAGGCCTTTACCACATGGATAGAAAAGAAAGCCTTAACAGGAATTACACATATCTATCCAGTCCATACGATAATTCCATTAACAATAATTCAACCGCTATCTATTCAGAGCTAACCACTAACCTCACAGCTGAAACACGCCTTATTTATGGCGCAAGATTAGAAGAATGGCGTTTTGACTTCAAAGACAGTAACGCAATCAAAGAAGATCAAAGTGAAACGCTTTGGAGCGGAAAACTGACCCTTGAAAGCTTAATCTCCCCCTATCAAATGGGTTATGTTCAACTTTCCCGTGGCGTAAAAGCTGGCGGTGTAAACCGTGACACCAATATTCCAGAAGATAATCGCATCTATAACACCGAAACTAACAAAAGCTTAGAACTAGGTTTAAAGTCCAGCTTATTGAACGACTCACTACAAACCCGTATTGCCGTTTTTTATATTCAGCGCGAAGACCAACAAGTTAAGCAGTCTTATCTTTACTACCAAGATAGCAAACCGAAGTTTAAAGACTATTTTGCCAATGCAGCAGAAGGTGAGAATTATGGTGTTGAAGTTGAAAGCACTTGGAATTTAACCCCATCCTTGTCCTGGGACGCATCCGCTGGCTATTTAAAAACAAAGCTAAACGACTACACATTTAAATCATCTGATGAGAACAGCAACGTTATCACCATCAACAAAGATGGTCGCGAACAAGCACACGCTCCAGAAGTATCAATCGCCACGGCGATCAACTTCAATTTCACACAAGCCATTAAGCTGTGCGTCGAAACTGAATACAAAGACACCTACTACTTCTCTAATAGCCATGATCAAAAGTCCGAAAGCTACCAACTATGGCACGCAGCCCTAACCTATACAAAAGGCAATAGCAGCATCAGCCTTAACGGACACAACTTAACCAATGAAGATTATGCAGTAAAAGGCTTTTACTTCGGCAACGATCCACGTGATGGTTATGAAGCAAAAACCTATACCCAGCTAGCTGCACCACGCTTAATCAGCATTCAAGCCACTCAGCATTTTTAATATCAAAGAACAATAGGAGCCGCCATGGAATTATCCGTTGAAATCAGCAAATATCCGTTAGCCGATGATTACATTCCGGCTATCAAAGACTTCATCGATCGCCTAAATGCCACAAATGGAATCAGCGTTGTGGGCAATACCATGAGCACACAAATCTTTGGGGAGTACGATCTAGTCATGTCCGTGCTCACCCAAGAAATGAAGCGCTCTTACGAGCAATTTGGCAAAGCCATTTTTGTGTGTAAATTTATTGGGGCCAATTTAGATCCAGCCCTCAATCCTCACGGCGACAACTAAGGAATAAACATGGAAAACGACATCCAAACCACTCAATCCTTTAGCGATGCATTCATCCAAGGGGTTATTTCTGCCGCCCAAGCCATGAGCTACTGGGAAGTGATTGCCGTTGTACTAGGTATCGCCTACCTAGTATTAGCCATGCGTGAAAACAGCCTTTGCTGGTATGCCGCATTTGGTAGCACGGCTATTTTCAGCTGGTTGTTTTTCGATGTAAGCCTAGTGATGGAATCCGCATTGAATGTGTATTATCTAGTCATGGCAGTTTACGGCTGGTACGTATGGAATAAGCAGCCACAAAAGTCTGCCCTGCAAAATGAACTCAACACCAAGCTGCCCATTTCCACCTGGTCGGGCAAGCAGCACACGCTCGCTATTGGTGGCGTATTGGCTTTAACCTTTACCAGCGGCTACCTGCTCAGTGAAAACACCACGGCGGTTATGCCGTATCTGGACTCTTTCACCACTTGGGGCGCGATATTAACCACCTACATGGTGGCGAAAAAAGTATTAGAGAACTGGGTTTACTGGTTTGTGATTGATTCCGTTGCCATCTATCTGTATTTAGATCGAGAACTGTATTTAACTGCCCTACTTATGGCCGTATATGTCATCATGGTAATCTTTGGTTTTAGCGCTTGGTTAAAAACCTACAAAGACCAAAACCAAAGCAACTCAGCCCAAGCCGCTTAACATGCAAGATAAGTCGCAAGCCCTTAATGAGACACTACAAGACTGGCCTACTTGGCCAGTACTTAATGCTTATTTATTAGCGGATTGCGACTTCATTCAGTTAGAGCAAGGCCTCACCAATGAAAATTGGTTAGTGACCTTGCCTGCCTCACACCCAAACCAAAACAACCAGTACGTTATTCGCATTAACGCTAAAAATGCCGAAGCCCTTAATATTCACCACCAAAGTGAATTGGAAATCGTACAAAGCGTCAGCGCATTAGACATTTGCCCAACTATTTTATTTTTAGAACCCAACTTTAAGTACTGGATTCGCCCTTACATAAAAGGCCAAACTCTAGCCGAGCTTTATACAAACAACACAACCGCAATCACCCAAGAGATAGGCAGCGTCGCCAAAACCTTAAAGCACATTCACAGTCAGGCCATTCAAAGCCACTGGCCTAGCGTGGACACTATTGAGCGCAATGAATACTTTTGGCAGCAGATCATCCCCAATCTAGCGGATTTCAAACAAGACATTCTCGCTGTCAAAAATACGCTCGATGCAAAATTAAAAACAGATCAAACCCTAAAACAGCTCTGCCATATGGACACCAATCTCCACAACTGGATCAAAGACAACAATGGCAAGCTAAACTTAATTGATTGGGAATATTCCGGCCTTGGGAATCCCATCTGGGATTTAGCCGTATTTAGTGACAGCGCAAAACTGGATTCAGAGCAAGAGCATCTATTATTGGAAGAATATGGCGCACATACCTTCGAGCAATTACAAACCGCAAAACAGCAAATGCATTATTTGTCGACCCTTTGGTATGCAGTACAACAACACATGACCGAGCAAGAACTGCTCAATACGCTTAACAAACTGGCTCAACGCCTGCTTTAATCAAGATTCAAATATACGAAAGCTCTGGCCAATATTAATCATACGCTCATGACTCACACCGGCTTTTTCCGCGCAATCCGGCCACAACTGAATACAGGCCAACACCTCGCCTACTATCTGCTTAATCTTTTGTTTTGATAGCCCAGTTTGCTCACCAGCGGCAAAAAGATCATCCAGAGTAAAACTTTCGCGCTTACCATTCACACTCATTTGATGCTTGGACGTCCACAAACCTTTAGGATTATAACTGTACGCCACATCAAACGCTGGGCTTAAGCTCCAACCACCTTGGCGATCCATTAAAAACGCAATGTTCTTGGTGTGATCATCCTGATTGCGGAACACCACATTAAACACCATGCGGCGATACAACTGGGCCACATGCTCGCGCGGAATGCGCAACTGCCTCGCCAACACAAAAGCTTGTTCATAACTGGTCGAGGTAGGGTCATTAAAATCAAAATGCCCCAAACCACACAAGCTTGTCATGTGCAGTTTTTCATTACCGATGCGATCAAAGCGTTTTGTCATAAAGTGAGCGCGACCACCCTCCTCTAACAATCGGCTTTCCATCATTTCTATGCCGGCTTTTTTCGCCAATAAATAATACGCGTATTCGATGCGCCCAAACCCCATGGGGTCGGCTAATTCTTTGTCCTTGTTTTCACTCACGCCATCGAATTTAATGAGCCAACCATCAAATCCTGGCTGGGTATCCACATGGCCGGGCAAAATAATATTGTCTTGCTCATTCCAATTAATAATGGCTTTCGCGCGAGCGCCGCCAGCAGACGTACCAATTTGTAAAATTTGCTCTAACGCTTCGCCATTTAAATCTGGGCTTTCGATTTCAAATTGCTTCTTTTGCAACACTAGGCTTGCCAAACGCACCATCTTTTCCACTTCGATATGAGCATCCGTAGCCTCTTCGAAATACCTTTGTGTCGGCAAAAACTCTAACGCACCAATGGCACGATTGGCGGTGTAACATAAACGCTCAACAGGGTTAAAATCTTGCGGGCTGCGCTGTTGCTTAATCAGCCATTGATCAATCAAGGCATTACCAAACTTATCGGGCAATACATCGGCCAACATACCCGGCAAGCCTTTGAAGGTGTCTTTATTTAGATTGGCAAAGCGATACGATGCGGCACGCACTGGCATCACCACAGGCGCCACTTCGATACCAAATTGTTGAAACTCAGGGGTGTACTGAAAGTCCGCCACGGCCGCTTGCTCATCCCAGCGCACCACCGCAATGGTTGTGCCCCATAGCACCACTTCAGCCAGTTCGATGGCCATTAGTTGTCACCATCAGTTTGAGATTGCTCGTCACCCCACTTAGGCTTCACCGTGGTGGCTTTACGGTTACGGGAAGCACGTTGAGGCTTTTTCACCTTGTGTTTTTCCATGGCCAATTGCTCAAGTGGCGATACCGCATCTGGGTCAGGCAGCGCTCCATACAGCGCCTCAAGCAAGCCAAGGGATAACAGATATTTGAATAGAATCGCCGTCTGCCCAGACTGGCCAGACTCAATGTTCTGCGCAGCACGCAAGCTGATCTCAGCCAGCTCCGCCTGCTCGGCCTGGGTGCGATTCTGCCCAATACGGGTTTGGCGGCACACATCCCCAAGGCGCACTAATACTGAGTTCACCGCCTGTTCTGGCAATTGATTTAGCATAACTAATCCGCTTATTTATACCCATTAATACAAATAAACTAGCATATAACGCAGAATATAGCACTTTAAAAATAACATTCTAAATTCCACACATTAACGCCAATCTAGACATAATAGGTCATTTCAGGCGGGTTAGCGGACTGTAAAGCCGCCCTATCTAGCAT
>JBFEWA010000256.1:0-4846 GCA_041546605.1 Bermanella sp. | reverse complement strand
TTATAGGCGTGTTTAATGTCTTTTACTTCCGACACCGTATCCGCCAGCTCTTGTAACGCCGAGCCGCCACCACGACCTGTTACAATCACACTTTGCTCCACTGGGCGATTTTTGATGGCGTTTAGAATGCGCTCTTCATCTAAATACTTATAGGCGATCATATAAGTGAGTTCATCTAATAATACGAGATTGTACTTGTCGTTTTGCAACATTTTTTCAGCTACGGCCCAGGTTTCTTCTGCCGCTTTAATATCGCCAGAGCGGTCCTGTGTATTCCAAGTGAAGCCTGTACCCATTTGATAAAAATCTTCTGGTTCAAAGTTAGGCAGTAACTGGGCTTTTTCTTTTAAGAAAATTTCTTCACCGCTTAATTGCGCCCCTTTAATAAATTGCACCACACCCACTTTATGATCATAACCAAGTGCACGTAGCACCATACCAAAACCCGAGCTGCTTTTACCTTTACCATTTCCAGTTAACACAATCACAACGCCACGTTCGATGTCCGCCTTGGCAATGCTGGCATCCACTTTTTCTTTTTGCTTTTGCATCTTGGCTTTGTGTTTTTGATCTTGATCTGTCATAGGATCTCCTTAGATTCGGTTCAATATTGACGGGCTTTTTCTAGGCTATCACACACAGCCTGCATGCCTTGTAAAATACGCGCAGAAAAACGATGCAAGATATCACCGTTAATAAAATATATTTGATTATGCTTAACCGCTGGGATTTCAGGCCAACTCTTCCACTTATCGCCTGCTTCGGTTTTGCTGCCGTGATGGGATGGAATAATGATCACATCAGGCTTTTGTATTAACACGGTTTCAATACTCACCTGAGGGTAGTCCAAATCTGTGTCATTGAAAATATTCACACCACCACAACTGGTAATGAGCTCATTGATCCAAGAGCCTGCCGCCATGGCTCGCAGGGGTTCACTCCATAATTGGTAAAACACTTTCACCTGTTTTTTATCGTGATATTTAAGGCGTAACTGTTTTAGTTTTTGATTAAATTCCTCAGCGGCCTTTTTACCATTGGCTTCTAAGCCTAACATGCGACCCAGGGTCTGCATCTCTCTTGGAATGTCGTCTAAATCTTTGGTTTTACTTAAATGCACAGGTAAATTTAAAGCCTGCATTTGCTCAATGTCTTGGGCCTTATTGCCCCCTTGCCAAGCAATGATTAAGTCCGGCTCTAATTCCAGTACTCGCTCTAATTGAATACCGGCATAGCCACCGATACGAGGTATGTTATTGGCGGCTTCTGGGTAATCTGCGTATTCAGTCGTAGCAACAATTCGATCACCTGCACCTAACATGTATAACAATTCCACCGCGTGGGGCGCTAACGCAATGATCCGATTCATGCTTTTCGGTGTGTTTGTATCCGCAAACGTCCATTGAGCGAATAAAACGGATGTTATGAATAATGCCTTAAATCCAATTTTCATACTGTCACTTCACCTTCTTCTAGCACTCTCTGGGATTGCACCATGGACATCACCTTATGTAAGCGCTGCCAATCTTCTTGACTGTTTAATAAACCAAAGCGCAATCCGCTTTTTCCATCCAATAGACGACAATAAATACCGTAGCAACATAATTTATGGTGCCACTGGGCTGCTACGTTTGAATCATCGAACCAAACCGTCACAAACAAATCTGCTGCCCGAATTAAAGTGCGCTCGTGAGAAAATACTTTTGCACATATGCTCAATAACCGCTGAATATTTTGTGAAATCCACAATCGATTTTCGGCAATCCAAAATTCATCCAATAATGCTTGCTTGGCCACATAACGGGAGACACTGGATATGGCCCAAGGGGGCAACGCGTGTTGCATGGCTTGCAGAATGCTTGTGCTCGCAACGACAGTGCCCACGCGCAATCCCGCTAAACCGAAAAACTTTCCTAAAGAACGCAAGACAATCATGTTATCTTGCCATTCACCTAACACACTGTGTTGTGGCTGGGTATCGATAAAGGCTTCATCCACAATCAAATACCCTTGATGCTGATTCAGCACCTTGGCCATATTCGCAACTTGCTGTCTATCCAGTAAGCGCGTGGTGGGATTATTAGGATTAATCAATACGCATACATTAGCCCAAGACAATTGCGCATCTGTAGGAATGTCATCATAAAAATCCAAATCCACATTGGCTTGTATCCATGCTGCTTTATGTTCCCCATA
Source organism: Bermanella sp. (assembly GCA_041546605.1). GTDB lineage: Bacteria > Pseudomonadota > Gammaproteobacteria > Pseudomonadales > Oceanobacteraceae > Bermanella. The sequence continues at coordinate 2,650 of JBFEWA010000256.1, read as the reverse complement.
TCCTATTTTAGGTAACAGCACGCGCTGCGTTTTCAACAGGGTGTTATGCAAAATGCTGGGCAATGTTTGAATGGCCCAACTTGAACCTGGCACCATGAGCAGGTGATCAACACCGTAGTATTTTTGCGCGGCTAGCTCTAATCCATCATCGTCTTGTGGTAACTGCATCCAGATATTATTTGGAATAACACTAGGCAAAAAACCTTTAGGGTTAATGCCGGTACTCACATCTAACCATTCATCAAGGGCTATACCATAGTGTTGTGCAAACACGTGTAAGCAGCCGCCGTGTTTTGGCTGTTGTTCAATGGGCACGGGCTTGGCACTTAACATCAGTCAATCCACGAACGCTTGCGTAACACTAACAAGAAAAACACACTGCCAATGGCGGCGGTAATCACACCTATGGGCAGCTCATTGTTATCCACCAAGGTGCGTGCCACCACATCCACCCACACCATAAAAATGCCACCGAACAAACAGCACGCCAATAAGAAATACTGTTGTCGGGTTTGCAGTAGACCTCGCACAATGTGGGGAATCATCAAGCCCACAAACCCTATGCCACCGGTATTGGCCACCAAAGTTGCGGTCATTAACGAGCTGAGTAGCAACATCCCCATGCGTAGACGAGTTACATTCACACCCAAAGTGCGTGCGGTTTCATCGCCCGCTAACACCGCTTTTAAAATGCGAGCGTAACCAATAAATAAAATTAAGCAGGCCACTATGATGCTACTGGGCAACAATAAATTATTCCAATTCGCACGGGTGAAACTGCCCAAAGTCCAAAACAACAACGAGGCAGACACATCAGGGTCCGATGCATACAGCACCAAACTGGTACCGGCACTAAACATAAACGACACCGCCACACCGGCTAACAACATGCGCTCAATTTGCACGCGTCGACCGGCTAGGGTTAATACGATAAACACAGAAAACGCCGCACCAACAAATGCACCCAAGGTGATGCTCATTTGCCCCATAACCATGCCAGCAACACCCGATGAAACAGACGCAATCACCAGTACAGCCCCAAAGGATGCACCAGAGGCAATACCAAATAAATACGGATCCGCCAGCGGATTACGGGTTACAGTTTGCAAAACAGCACCGGCTAACGCTAAGCCTGAACCGGTTAAAAATGCCAAAATAAATCGCGGAATACGTAACTCTAAAATGATGCGCTGTTTAATTTCACTCACATCCGATTCAAAGCCCAAGCCCTGACTTAACACAGACATCACATCTCCACTGGAAATATTGGCTGCACCAAAACTCACCGCGAACATTACGGTAAGAAAAATAACGATCAAGCTGGCAAATGCGTAAATAAAAAATCTAGTCATGATAGTGGTACGTAATACGAGGATGGCCATTAATCGGGTGCTGATCAACCACGGCTTGAGTACGAAATACATTGGCAATCAGGGTTTCAGTGAGCACTTCTTCGGGGGAGCCTGCGGCCACTAATTTGCCGCGATCTAACACTAATAAATAATCACAAAAGGCAGCGGCTAAATTTAAATCATGAAATGAAGCCAATACGGTTTTGTTTAAGATTTTCACCTTACTCATGATGTCCGTTTGATAATGCACGTCCAAATGATTTGTGGGCTCGTCCATAATGAGAAGTTCGGTATTTTGCACCAGAGCACGGGCCAACATGACCCGTTGCTTTTCACCACCAGACAATGATTGAAATAATTGTCGCTTTAATTCGAACACATCCACTTGCTGCATGACCTGCTGCATAAATGCATGATCACTTGCGTCATCCCATTGGAATAATTGTTTGTGTGGGGTTAAGCCTTGAGACACCACGTCCCATACGGTTAACCCTAAATGATCACTGTGTTCTTGCAGAATCACCGACATGTTTTTTGCATTCTGTTTTGCCGGCAACTGCCACACATCTTGCCCTGCAAACAACACCTTGCCTGCCGTGGGCTCATTCACACGATACAAGCAACGCATTAAACTGGACTTACCAGCACCGTTTGGGCCAAGCAATCCAACGAATTGTCCTTTTTCAATGTGCAAGCTCACATCGTTCACAATGGCCAGATCATTAACCTGCCAACTAAGATGCTGTGCTTCTAATAAAGCCATAACACGGCCCCTACTAATCCTAATAACCCCAGCCAAAGATACGCACTGATGTACATGATGCGAACGGCCTGTTGAATGTGCTTAACACTCGCAGGCTCACCTTCACTTAAACACGGGCGAGATTTTTTTTCACCTTGGTAAATAGCATCGCCACCTAGACTCACGTATAAAACGGCCCCGCCGGCAGCCATCACAGGCCCTGCATTTGGACTATACCAATGCCGCCCAAATCGAATAGCTTGGAACAAGGCGCGAAGCTTAATTAAACTAAATAGCACCACAGTCACTCGCGCACTTAACCAACCTAGCACATCGTCCATGCGCGCTGCGCAACGACCAAAATAATTGTATTCCGTATTCTTATAACCCCACATGGCGTCCAGTGTGTTGGATAGACGAAACAACACCACCCCAGGCAACCCTGCTATGGCAAACCAGAATAACGGTGCAATGACCGCATCATGGGTGTTCTCAATGACGGTTTCCACCGTGGCGGTGGCCACCTGCTCTTGAGTTAAACTTTGAGTGTCGCGAC
>JBFEWA010000042.1:0-13891 GCA_041546605.1 Bermanella sp. | reverse complement strand
GGTTCATTCGGTTTAACTGATAACGTAACGTTAGAAGCCTTCTACCAATTAGAGTGGGAAAAAACCCGCCCTGATGCGTGTGGTACATTCTTCTCTACGTCTGACTTTATTGCAGATGGTTGTGGCCCTGTTTTCTTAGGCGGTACACAAGATGAGTTGGTGATTGCTGAAAATAGTTTGAGCAGTTCTCAATTGATTACTAATCGAATCACACCTGACGACGAGCCGAGTGATGATGGCCAATTTGGTTTGGCACTGCGTTGGTACTCTGAGGCACTAGGCGATACTGAATTTGGTTTATACCACATGAATATTCACAGTCGCTTACCGTTGATCTCAGGTATTGCTTCTGGCGGTAGCGAAAATCCTGCGACGCCTCTATATCAAGTTGTTTACCCTGAAGATATTAAACTGACTGGCTTATCATTTAGTCGCGGTACTGAAAGTGGTTGGTCTATCGGTGGTGAAGTGAGCTTGAAGCAAGATGTGCCGTTCCAGTGGAACTCATTTGAGTTGTTACAAGGTGGTTTGCGTAATCCTGCCAGTTTGCTAACTCAGCAAATTATTGCACCGTTGTTAGCAGCTGATAGCAGTTTGTCTGAAGCGGATGCTATTGCATCTTTGAGTGGACAGGCCTTTGATGGTTTTGATCGCTTTGATGTATGGCAAGCTCAAATGACGTTCATCAAATTCTTTGACCAAGTATTGGGTGCAAGCCGTTTAAGCTTTGTATCTGAAATTGGTGCTACCTATATTCCAGACCTACCAAGCTTGAGTGAAGCTCGTTATGGTCGTTCAGGTGCTTATGGTATTGGTACCATTCCGGATTCAACAGTTTCTACTGGTGATCTTTGTACCGCACCTTTGTTAGCTGATGGCACTACAATCAATACGACCAAAAACTTTAATACAGATTACTGTACAAATGACGGTTTTGTGGATGAATTGTCTTACGGCATCCGCGCCCGTGCGGCATTGGATTATCCAAATGCGTTCTTGGGTGTGAACTTCAAGCCTCAACTATCTATTGGCTTGGATAAAGGTACCGCCCCTGAGCCAGGTGGTGCGTTTGTTGATGGCCGTATCAAAACCGATTTAGCCTTAAACTTTGATTACTTAAATGCTTATAGTGGTGGCATTGCTTACACCATGTACGAAGGAAGTGACTACGATCAGTTGAAAGATCGTGACAATGTTAGCTTGAACCTGAAAGTGACGTTCTAACTGCTACACTTTTTGTAAGCTCATAATTGTTAAGGAATGAATATGTTAATGAAGAAAACACTAATCGGGTCAGCGGTAGCGCTGACCCTAGCTGCTGGCAATGTGCTGGCAGCTGTGTCCGCTCAAGATGCGGCACGTCTGGGTAAAGATCTCACGCCAATTGGTGCTGAGAAAAAAGGCAATGGTGGTGCGATTCCAGCTTGGACAGGTGGCATTAAGCCTCCTGCCAACTTTAAAGCCGGTGGTAAGCACGTGGATCCGTTCCCTGGTGATAAAGTGCAGTTCACTATTACGGCGCAAAACTATACCAAATATGCAGCAAACTTGACCGAAGGTCAGATTGCCATGTTTAAAAAGTATCCAGATACCTACAAGATGCCGGTTTATCAAACCCGTCGTAGTTCTGCTTACCCGCAAGATGTTTATGACGCCACTGTGAAAAATGCCACTAAAACCAAATTGGTTGAAGGTGGTAACGGTATGGAAAACTACGACGTAGGTATTCCATTCCCTGTGCCTAACGATGGTTTGGAAGTGATTTGGAATCACATTGTGCGCTACCGTGGTGGCAGTGTGACCCGTGTAATTGGTCAAGCTACGCCACAGGCTAATGGTACTTACTCTGTAGTTAAATTCCGTGATGAATTTACCTTTAAGAACAAGCTAGCGGATTACGATCCAGCGACCATGAAGGACAACAACATCTTGTTCTACTTCAAACAAGACGTTGTATCCCCTGCGCGTTTAGCGGGTAACGTTCTTCTTGTTCATGAAACATTGAACCAAGTAAAAGAGCCACGTAAGGCGTGGATCTATAACGCAGGTCAACGTCGTGTACGTCGTGCGCCTCAGGTAGCTTACGATGGTCCAGGTACCGCATCAGATGGTCTACGTACGTCGGATAACTTCGATATGTACAACGGTGCTCCTGATCGTTACAACTGGAAGCTAATTGGTAAGAAAGAGGTGTACATTCCTTATAACTCTTACAAGCTGAACTCTGGTGACTTGAAATATGACGACATCATCAAAGCGGGCCATATCAACCAAGATCTAACTCGTTATGAGTTGCACCGTGTATGGCATGTAGAAGCTACTTTGAAAGATGGTCAGCGTCATATCTATGGTAAGCGTACCTTCTATATTGATGAAGATACGTGGCAAGCCACTGAGATTGATCACTTCGATGGCCGTGGTGACCTATGGCGTGTAGCGGAAGCGCATAACATCTTCTTCTACGATCATCAGGTACCTTGGTACACAATCGAAACCCTATATGACCTACAGTCTGGTCGTTACCTAGCCCTAGGTTTGGATAACGAAGAAACTGAGCCATATGACTTCGGTTTCACTCGTAGTGAAAAAGACTATACCCCAGCTGCCTTGCGCCGCGCGGGTGTACGCTAAGCCTCTCTTAGCTTAATTATGAGTGTGAAAAACCCTGCTGCGGCAGGGTTTTTTGTATCTCAACTTCTTATACCAGCTCTCATATTGCGCCAAATCAGCAAAGATTTATCCAATGCTTGATCTTCTTTGAGCTTAGTGTTCTCATGCTTGCCTAATTTGGCGTATCCAGTCTTAGTACCATTGATTAAAAAATAATAACAAGATCAGGGGCGAAGCCGTGTTTTCAATTGAAAACTCTGTAGTAAAAACACTCTCTGAAAGTCGCATTCGTGTTTTGGCAATGAAGTTGCAATTGCCCTTATTGCCGTTGCATTTTATTCGACGCGAATCGGTAATGGCTAAGCTCGAGCAGCAAAAAGAACATCGATTCCACGTGTTTGAAGCCGCTTCTGGCTATGGTAAATCCTTGGCGTTAGCACAATGGATGCACCTTAAAAAGCAGCAAAAAGAAGTGGTGGCCTGGCTAACTCTGGACCCAAAAGAAAACGATCCCCTGCGTTTTATTACCTATCTGGTGTGTGCCCTGTATTCTGCGGATAAGAAAAGCGTTGCTCGATCTTTGCAGGCCTTAGAGCAAAATGCGCCCATTGATGATATCGCAAATATCTTGCATCAAGAGTTGGCAGCCATTGAAAATCTGGTGCACATAGCGCTGGACGACATTCATCATATTGATAGTGATGAGAGCTTAGAGTTATTACAGCAATGGCTTGAATACGCTGGCCCTAACGTGAAATGGTATTTCACATCTCGCCAACGCTTTCCTTTTGCGATCTCTCGCTATATGGGGCAAGGGCTGTGTTCTGTGTTTACCGAAACCGACCTGGCGTTGTCTCGTGAAGAAACTCAACAATGGCTATCCAATAGCGTTAAGGTGCCATTTGTTAGCGCTGATGTGGATGCCGTATTTGAACAAAGTGCCGGTTGGTTTACCGGTTTGGTATTGATTAAAACCTTGCATGATCAGACCCAGCATTTTTGGGTGAAGGGTGATGAAACCGTTATTTCGGATTATTTTTCAGAGCAATGGCGCCCATTTGTATCCAAGGAAGAATTTGAAATTTGTCAGCAATTGGCCATTTTAGAAAAAGCCAACCACCTGTATGTGAATGCTGTGTATCAGCAGCAAGATTGCAGTGAGACATTAACCCATTTAGCTAAAAAGCACCTGTTGGTTTTAAGAGATAAAAACGCCAACAGCTGGTTTTATTTACATCCGCTTTTACGCACGTATTTGATGTCATTCATTGATGGCTTGATGCAAGTGGACAAAATGGAAGCGGCCAGCGAATGGTTGCATCAGCACGGCCATCATGTGGCTGCGGTGGAAATGGCATTAAAAGCAGGCAATAAACAACAAGCCGCTAAATTGTTGCAGTCCACGGCGGAATCCATTTTAGAAGAGCAAGATATTGCACAATTGCTGCAATGGAAAAAGCAATTGCCCGATGATGTGATTACCGCTTCTCCAAGATTGGTGGTGATATTCAGTTGGACCCTGGCTTTGGCGCAACAGTTTGATGATGCCGAGCGATTAATGGCACAAATGGATCGCTTTTTATTGGTGGATGCCAACATTTTGCCTGAGAGCGTATCAGGACAATTATTTGCCATTCGCGCCTATATTGCCCGTTGTCGCGGCAAGATCAGTAACGCCATTCAGTTATCAAAACAAGCGCTAGATAAGTTGGATGATCGCAGTTACATGGCGAAAACCGTGACGTATTTGAACTTGTCCAATATTTATATGACGCTGAATAAGGTCACCGAAGCGCGCCAGTACAATCGCATGTCTTTCGAAACCGCGCGCGCCGTGGGCAGTATCCATTTAGAAATGCTCGCGCTGCATGCGCAAGCGCGTATTGAACAAGTCAAAGGCAACTTATATCTCGCGCTTAAATTATTAAATGAAGGCCTTGCCTTGGCTGAGCGTTTAAATAACCCCCAAAGAGCAGCCGCCTATGGCCGCTTGTTGGTTTATAAGGGCTATGTGGTGTGGTTGCGCAATCAGCCAGAAGAGGCTGAGCAACTCTTGTTGCAAGGGGTGGATGTTTCCGAACATTGTCACGACTCTTACATCATCATGGGCTATGTCCTGCTCAATAACCTGGCTCGTCAGCGCGGCCAACTCGAAAAAGCATATGGTTATTTATCCCGTGTGGAAGCCATTTTGCAATATTGGTCGGTACCTGGGTTTACCTATCAGCCTTGGCTTTCCACCATGCGGGTGAATCTATTAATTGATGAGAATAAATTAGATGCCGCCCAAGCCAATTTAAAATACCTGTATGAGCTGTTAGAGCAAAATGAATACAGCTTATCACCAGAGCATTACCCTGACTTAAGAGGGCTGGTGGATGTGTTTTATGTGCGCGCTAAGTCCATTGCTGGTCAACATAAGGTGGCACTGAAATTACTGGATAAAAAGCTGGATCACGGCGTGCCCAACCAACAAGGCTTTGCCTTAATCTTTGTGTATTTGATGCGGGCCCTATTACGCTTCCAGCTCGGTCAGGAAGACAATGCTCTTCAGGATTTTCGTAAGGCCATCATCATGGCGGAAAAGAATTTTTGTATTATGCCTTTTATCGAATACAGCCAAGGTATGTCGGCGCTATATACCCAGCTGCCATCGAATATCCAGCAAAAAGAGTTTGTTCGTACCATCTTAAACAATATCGAAGTCAACGATGGCGGCCATCACAACCAGGCCTTCGCTCAGGTGCGCAGCATCATTAGTCAGCGGGAGCTGGCCGTGCTTAAACTCATAGCTGAAGGCTTGAGCAATCAAGAAATTGCAGAGCGCTTGTTCATCAGTTTACATACGGTGAAAACCCATGCACGGCGCATCAATGCCAAGCTGGGGGTGAAAAGCCGTACCCAAGCCATTATCAAGGCAAGAGAAGTGGGGGTTATCTAGCCACAACCTTGGCAAATGGTGGGTTTTCAGCTAAACCTATTTAAGGGAAAGGTGAGGCATCATGGACGAATCAAAAGACACTATTGCCATATTGACGGAGCGCTCTGGGTTGTTAGAGAACACCTTGGGGGCTCGCTATGCACTTCAGCATTATCCTGTCGAAGCACGATTATTAAGTCACCTCTCAGACGACATTAAGCTCATAGTATTAGACTTTATCCAATCTGGGCCTGAGGCTCTAGCCTTGATTCAACGCATTCGCTCTGAGCATGGCTGCGATCAGGTGCCGATTATTGTGTTGCACGGGGAAGCTCTTGAGCATACCTCTGTGCAGGCTTTTGAGATGGGGTGTGATGACATCATTGATATGCAGGCTACCGAAGAAGAAATCGCCCTGCGCTGTGAAAAACTCATCTTCAACAAGATCGCGAACGATCAGCTGCAAGCTCAAGTGAAGCAAGCCACTGAGCTTGCCTTCATTGCCATGTCGGATACCTCAGATCTTGGTATTAATATCCAGTTTCTTCTCGAGGTGCACCAGTGTAATAACCTAGATGAACTGGGTATGCGCTTGCTGCAAGCGGTGAATGCCTATGGTTTAAAAGCCAGTGTGCAGCTACGCAGTGAGATGGGTGTGAAAAACATGGAAGTGTCCGGTATGTTCCGTGAGTTGGAATCCAAGCTCATGTGGGAATTACAAAACGATGGGCGCTACATTGATTTTGGTAAACGCAGTGTCATGAACTATGAGCAGGTATCGGTACTGGTGAAGGACATGCCGGTAGATGACGCAAAGAAATACGGCGCGTTAAAAGATAATTTATTCTCTTTGTTGCAAGGGGCGGATGCTCGCTTAAAAGCGCTGGAAAATGTACAGCAAGTGCAAGATCAGCAACAAATGGTGAGAAGTTTGTCATTGAAAATGCAAACCATGATGGAAGAGATAGATTCCGGATACCAGGATGTTATGAGAAGCATTGCTGACGTGGTGGAAAACATGTCTGACAGCATTAGCGAAATCATTGTGAATCTGGCGCTGCATGAAGAGCAAGAAAAAGCCCTAGAAAAGGTCATGGAATACGGCATTCAAACCACCAATGGCATATTCTCCAAAGGTTTGCAGTTGGATGAAAACTTCCACAACGTCATAAAAGAGCTCGGCGTGTTCTTATCCAATGATAAGGTGAAATTCAGCGCCGAGCAGCGCAAAAAATTACTGCAGATTATTGAAAGCAGCTAGCCCTAGCGCTTTAGGGCGTTGCATCCCTGGGCATGAATGTCAGAAAAGTCCGCATCCCAAGGCTGATTATCACGCAGCTCATCCACGATAAAGTCCACAAACGACCTCACCTTCACACTCAAATGTCGGTTACTTGGATACAAGGCATGGATCGGCGTACTGCTGTAAGACCAATCGCATAGGATTGGAGCAAGGCGACCGTCCTTGATATCTTCGGCACATAAGAAAGCTGGCAAGCGCGCAATGCCTAAACCGTTAAGTGCCATTTTGCGCATACTCAACGCATCATTTACCTGTACTTTAGGCTTAAGATCGATGCTGATGGCTTCTGGCGTGTCGTATTCCCAAGTATTGCGGGCATTCCAACCTAATATGGTGTGTTGGTGTAATTCGCTGGGGTGAGCAGGGGAGCCATGCTTATCTATGTAGGCAGGGCTGGCACAGGTGATGGTTTTCACGTTGCCAAGGGAGCGGGCAATGAGGGATGAATCCGCTAACTGGCCCACACGGAACGCCACGTCGATACCTTCTTGGATCAAATCTAAAGGTTGATCCGTGAGCATGATTTCTAATTGGATCTCTGGATTGTTTTGTAAAAACTCAGACACCAGATCGCTTAATACCTCCGCCCCAAACAACATGGGTGCCGTGAGACGCAATAACCCTTTCGGCTTGGATTGCATTTCGGTGACAGCAATATTGGCCTCTTCTACATCACTGATAATACGCGAGCATTGGTTGTAATAAGCACTGCCGGTATCCGTGAGGCTTAAGGTGCGTGTGGTGCGTTGTAACAGTCGCACCCCAAGGCGTTCTTCTAATTGGGTGATCTTACGACTGACGGTGGACTTGGGTAGCCCGAGTGACTTGGCGGCCCCCGTGAAACTGCCGGCGTCTACGACTTTGACGAAAATGGCAATTTCGTTGAGATCGAATTGTTCCATGGTAATGCCTGCTATAAATTAGGTACTGTTGCTATTTTGGAACAATAATCCTTGTTACGCCAGTGCTTTTTACTGGTACATTTGTACATCTATTTTTTTGTCTCTGGGTACAAAATAGTCAAAACAGCATAAAACAGTCTGTTTTTATGTTTTTTGGGCTGGTGGCTTTATTTGTCCATTGGCATACTTCGGCGCAATTTTTCCAATAATAAAAATAATAGCGGAAGACAGCACCGCACAGTTTTAGGTTGCGGTACCCGATAGCTTGTTAAAAATAGGAATCATCGTGATCAATAAAAAAATAGCACTAAGATCTGCGATCGTGGCGGCGAGCATCTTGCCATCACTGGCAATGGCCTCTGGCTACAAATTAAACGAACAAAGCGCTGCGGGCATGGGTACAGCACACGCTGGCCGTGCTGCGATGGCTGAAGACGCTTCAGTGGTGTTCTACAACCCTGCGGCCATGACTGAACTAGATCGTGCTCAGCTAACTGGCGGTTTTACTTATATTAATGGATACGGTGAGTTCACTGGTAATGCTACCAATGCTGCTGGCGAACCCATCACTGGTGCAAATGATGCCGATCCATACTCTGATGGTGGCAACTACTTGGGCGAATCTTTTATTCCGTTTTTCTACTACGCGCGCCCAATCAACGAAAAATTCTCTGTGGGCCTAGGTGTGTTCACGCCATTCGGCACCAAAACCAACTATGACGATGATTTCGTAGGTGGTGGTTTTGCGGATGAAACTTCTCTAATGTCTTTAGAAATTGCACCAACCTTTGCTTTTAAAGTGAATGAGCAACTAAGTATTGGTGGTGGTCTTGATATCGTGTACATGAAAGGCTTGCTGTCTAAGTTTGTGGATTCTGTGCCTTATTCATCTGCAATTAATGCGGCTAATAATGCCTATAGCTTGGATTATGAATTAGGAAAAACAGAAAACCGCGGCTTTGAAAGTCATTATGAAGTATCTGGTGATGACTGGGGGGTGGGCTGGAATTTAGGCCTTCTGTATCAAGTATCAGAGCAGACCACTATTGGCTTCACCTATCGTTCTGAGATTGAAATCGAGCTGACCGGTGACTCTACATTTGAAAATAATGAGTTGAGAATTTACAACGATGGTGGAACCACCAAAGAAGATGCGACTTCTCCAACAGACATATCTTGGGCTGCTGATGATAGTAGTGCCACAGTTGCAGTTCGCCCACAGGCTTCAAAAGTGCCTTTAACGACTCCTGCATCTGCTACTTTATCTGTGGCTCACCAGTTTAATGATGCACTATTGCTACAAGCGGGCGCTACTTGGACGGGGTGGTCCTCTTTCAAATCGTTTGATGTTATTGCGACTGAAAACACTGCACCTGATGCATCATATGACCCTTCTGATATTTCTGGTTTAGGCAACGGCTATATCGGCCACATTGATGAGAGCTGGGTAGACGTGTGGGCGGTTGCGTTTGGTGGTACTTACCAATTAAACGATAAGTTGGCTCTACGTGCGGGTTACGCTTATGACCAATCACCAGTACGCGATGAATACCGTACTGCCCGTGTACCGTCTTCTGATCGTCAATGGGTGACCTTTGGTGCGGGCTATACAGTCAACCAAGATTTATCCTTTGATGTCGCTGCAGGCTACTTGTTCATGTATCCAATGGATTTGAATGAAGTGAATAAAGGTTTAGATAATCAACCTACTGATAGTAAAACCAGCGTAACAGGCGAATACGAAATCGATGTATTCGGTCTGTCTGCTCAGGTGAACTACAAGTTCTAATGATTTAAGACGTTGTCTCTGATTGCGCATCTTGGCTTGCCAAGGTGCGCTTTTTTTTGCCTGAGGATTATGAATGTAGGCTTACTCATGGCTTGAAATGGTTTGTTATAGGAAGGTCACCATTTCGGTGCATTGGGAAAATTAGACAAATTACGCATTAATTTTGTGCTGTCTTTTGAGGCTCTTTTGCACAAATCAGGTGCGCAATCATGCTGATTGGTTAGGGTGAGATGTCTAAGTTGTTGATTTATATTGGATTTAATGTTGGTATGGTGATTGCTAAATAGAAATATCGTTTTTTATCTGTAGCACAAAAGTGAAGCAACCTATGTACAACGCCGAAGCCGACATGAGTAACCTGGCCGAATTGCATCAAAACCAGCAATTGCGCATTAAGGCGTTAGATTTAGTGAAATCGCTATTTGAACAGGTGCGAGTGGTGCAGCAGCACCGCGCGGCCACCAATGCGGCATTGGCAGGTAACCCGTTTTTTGAAAGTAAGACTCGTGTGCTGGCGCGGGAGGTCAATGCGCGCTTCAAAGAGTTAGAACGCCAGCAAGCTGAATGTGTGGATGTGATTGATGAGCGCCAGTGGGAAGATATCCGCAATGCTTGGCAGACGGTGCACCTGCAATGGCGACAAGATGAGATCATTGAGAATTTTGAGTTGCACAGCCATCTGGTGAAACAACTGCTGGATTACATTTCTATCCTGGGGAATAAGGCCGAAGATTTAATAGAAACCGGCTCCCAACACCAAGCCTTGAGTCATTATGTATTGAACGATGTGCCGGCGTTTATTGAAATGCTGGGGCAAATTCGAGCATTAGGTACGTCTACGGCTGTGGTGGGGGTGATGGATGATGCTTGTGAGATGCGCCTGCGTTTCTTGATGGGGCAATTACAAAAACAACAAATTAAAGTGAAGCAACAGGCGCAGCATTTAAGCCAAGAGGCGTTGGATATCACCTCGTCGTTGATTGATGCCTTACTGTGCGAGCCGAAGCTTGAACGTTTAACGGGCATCGTCATGCATGACTTATTAAGTGGCCGCGAAATAGTCACCAGTGCCGATGAGATTTTTACCCTAAGCACGCAAATCATTGATGCTCACTACAATGTGATGAACGAGGGCTTACGTTTGTTACGTTTAAGTATGGATCGACGCATGCAGGCTTGGGTGAGTCGTTAATCATTCACTCGCGGGTGCGAGTTCGTACGCTGGTTTTTAATATCTAAACAGGTTGATCTCGTACGAGTAGTAGGTCGGGCCTTGCCCGACACAAACCATTGACGGTGGGCAATGCCCAGCCGACAAAACATCTCACATCTCACATCTCACATCTCACAATCAAAACACCAACTTGGCGCCCAGGGAGAAAATGATGGGCAGAGACGTTACTTCTTCTTTCTCCGTGTAATCCTTGTTGTAACTGATATCGCTTACGTTAGCGCGGTTGTACAAGTTAATGATCTCGAAATACACGGTGCTGCGTGTTGATACGTCGTGGTCTAAGCGGAAGTCTAAGCGATGATAAGCGGATAGGCGTTCCGAGTTTGGTTTGCCTTCAATGGGGTCATAGATGTAAGCATCATTCGGATTCGTTGGAGCAGGGTCGATGACATCACCGTTTTCATCATATGGTGTCGCACCATTAATCGGCGTCACCAAGCTGCCGCTTTGATAGCGCCATTTAAAACCGTATGAGGTTTTTTCATTTTTTTGATAGGTGGCTACTAAATTCACAATCCATGGGCGATCCAATTCGTAATCAATAGATTGTTTGGTGACTTCATTTTCCCGCTTGGTTTTGCTGTAGGCCACGCTTAACCAGCCATACCATTTATCGGTGAGATTTTTATTAATTAATAGCTCTAAACCATAGGCTTCACCATTGGCGATATTCAGATAAGCCGGTTCAGTGGGTGAAGGGTTTAGCGGATCATAGTTTTCATTTGCCGCCACAAGATTATCAATATCTTTGTAGTAGACCTCCAGTTTGGCACTGAGGGAGTCATCAATGTTGTGTTCGAACCCCACCACATAGTGAAGGGCATCCGGTTGTTTTAACTCTGGATTCCCAAGCTCTTGCGCAATAAATCGAAACTCACGAATAAACTGGCTGTGACGGCCAACCGCTGCGGTTAAGGTCCAACTATCGTTTAGCGCATAGCGCGAGGCGATACGGGGTTGAACTAACTGCTCTTCATTGAAGTCGTTGTAGCTGTTGCCTAAACCCAGAGTAATTTCCAAGTCGGGTGTGGCTAGCCAATCATAAGCTACAAATGTGTATAGGCCATTGATGGTTAGGGTGTCGGCGTTATTAAAGGGGATGCCTAAAGATGCCGGCGGGCAATTGTCGCCAACTTCTTCATTACAAGGGGAGTACAATCCTGTGGCTGTGTATTCGATTTCGGTAGAGCTTAAGTCAAAGCCATAGCGAAAGGTGTCACCGTTATTCAGCGGTGTGTTGTAGTAATTCTTTAAGCGGTGTTCGTAGTTCACTGCTTCTAAGTCAAACAGTGAGCCCACAGAAAAACTCACGTCTTCTTCTTTACGACTTAAAGACACAATCGTAGAGGTGCCCCCTGCAAACACGGTATCAAATAAAAAACCTTGGTTGTGGTAATAGGTATTAGCATCCAAACCGCCGGCTAAGGCTGGCTCACGGGCTAAATCGTCGGACTCAGGGCCAAAGTCGATGCCCACACTGTCGTTGGCGCCGGTGGCGATGAAGCGCAAGTTAGACACAGGACTTAAGCGCCATTGATATTTAAATTGGTAATCGCTGTTTTTTGGCACCTCGGTGAAGGTGAGTTCGTCTTCATCGACGAAGTTCTCCACATAAAACTCCAATAAGCTGCGACGGTATGAAAAATAAAACGCCGAATCATCACTAGTGGCCCCTTCAACCAATGCACCCACTCTTAAAAAGCTGGCATCAATGGTGGTGGTGATGGGTTCTTGGTATGGATCGCGCAATTTGGTGGCTAATACGGCACCAATGGCGTTGCTGTATTCTGGTCCCCATGCACCCGCTTTAAGGCTGAAGTTTTCTATTAGATTATCGTTGTAGGTGCTGTTGCCATCATTGTGAAACACATAACCCACAGGCATGAAGTCGGTAAGATAAATATTGTCTTGTGGGCTGGAGCCGCGCACAGCGGGAATACTGAAAGGACCAAAGCCGCCTAATACCACACCGGGTAATGCTTCGATGGCCTTCAGTGGGTCATTACCGGCACCAGGTACTTTGAGTAACTTTTCTGTGGTGATTTCAGGGCCTTTCACTTCGCTGCCACTGACGTTAATAGTGGAAAGTTCGGCCACGTCCGCATCTTGTTGGGCAGGCTCTTCGGCAAACGCTAGGGTGCTTAAGGTTAAAAGTGATAATGGTAAAAGGCGATTCATATAGCGATCCTGCTATTTTTTTATTTGGCGCAGACTGTATCAAAAAAGGGCAAGAGACCAAACCCTTGCCCTAGTGTTTTATCATGAACATTTAGTTAAATGGCGTTTCTTAAACCCAGCTCATAAGGGTGCGGGTTAAGATATTTTTGTTTTCTTAAGTAGTTTTCATCATCTGTGTGTTTTTGGATGTGATGATTCAATAACGTAAGCGGTACCACAATGGGGATGAGACCAGTACGGTATTGATGAATCAAGTTTTGCATCTCTTGCTTTTCATCTTTTTCCAAATGATTTTTTAGGTACCCTTGTAAGTGTTGCAGCACATTGGTGTTTTTCTTGCGATTAGCAATGTGTTTGAGTGCTTCCATGAATTGCACTATGTATTCGTGAGCAATGTCGCTTAAGGGCTTAGCTTTTAAGTTGCTGAGCAGCTGTCCAAGACTTTGGTAGGTCTTAATATGATGTGCCATGAGCAAGTACTTATAGCGCACATGAAAATCCAACAAGGTTTGTGGCGTTAATGCATAAGCCACATTTTGTTGCCAATCGTGATAGGCCATGACGCGGGTGATGAAGTTTTCACGGATCATGGCGTCACTTAAACGTCCTGCTTCTTCCTTTGGCATAAGTGGTAATAAGCGATCTAGCTCGGCGGCATAGATGCCTTGAGCGACTTCTAGCGGGTTGCCATTCTCGTGGTACAGCTTCACTCGACTATAGCCACAGCTTGGGCTTTTTTGCATGAAGATATAGCCGCTGGCATCGGTAAGTGATTGAGCCTGCTGTTGTGCATAAGCTTTGAGCTGATCGGTATAGCGCACATCGTTATCATCACTCAATGCCGCCTCGATACCTTCGACGTTATTGCCTGAGGTGGTGATCAAACGAATGGGTTTTCTGGGTACGCCCATGCCAATGCCCATTTCTGGGCAGATTGGGGTGTAATCAAAATATT
>JBFEWA010000186.1:0-6380 GCA_041546605.1 Bermanella sp. | reverse complement strand
AGACCGGCCACGTTCGAGGGAGAGCCCTCCACCGATTCCACGAAGAGCGCGCCGCGCCCGTCGACGTGGTAGGCCCCGGCCTTGTCCGCGGGCTCGCCGCTGGCCACGTACCACTCCACCTCGGAGCGGGTCAGATTGCGCAGGTAGAAATGAGTGCGGGCCAGCTCCAAGCGGTAGCGCGGTTGGTTGGGAAACCCCAATACCAAGCGCTCAAAAGCAAACAGCGCTTGATCGTAATGTCCGCTTTCTACAGCAGCCATGCCGTATTGAAAGTCAAATTTAGGCAGGCCCTCATTGGTTTCTAGCATGCGGCTTGCCAACTCATAGGCTTGTGGGTATTGCTGGCGTTTTATTAACACAGCCAAAGCATCCATGCGCGCTTGTTCGGTTTGGGCTGGCGTTAAAGTGGTGCTGGTGTCTTCTTCTGTCTCTTCTGCGTGGCTGTTATAGGCAGCAGTTATGCAAAAGAGAGATAACAGAATTAGCATTAATTTCTTCATGATATTAAAAGCCAGAAAAAGTATCGGGAACGTCCTGTTGTTCCTTTAGTCTAGCAGTGAATGGAATTATCGCCCGCCTTAGCAAGGCTGAGCTAAGCTTATGGAGGTCGAAGCAAAAATTGGTGACAGCATCTGGGGAGGCCTATGAAACGTATCACCACATTGGGGCGAGGTAAGATATTGATTATCTTGAATAAAGTGCCTTTCTTTAAGGGCTTTACCTCATTTGAAAAAGAAAAAATCGTGGATACAGAAGCGGCTTTTTATGTGGCCCAAGAAGACGAATACATCATTGAACAAAACACTCTAGATACCGCATTTTTTATATTATTAAGTGGTACGGCTAAAGTGGTATTAGATGGCCGTGAAGAGCCATTAGCAAGACTGGAACCTGGGGATTTTTTTGGGGAGATTGCTTTTATTCAAAATACACCCAGAACCACAAATGTGATTGCTAATGAGGTTTGTATTTTATTAAAAGTGGATCGGCGCTTATTAGGGGCGTTGAATGCAGAGATTCGCGAAAAATTTAAAGATCAAATAATTATCAAGCTGGCCTCTATGGTCGCCTCTCAAAATGAAAAGCAAGGAAAATAGAGAGTAGGTGTGATGAAAATTGACCTGAATCATGATTGCTTTGCCATTCAAGAACACCCGAAAACACACTTGATGTGAGTCAATTTTTTATTTCCATCGGTTGCTATTCTCAAACTGTAAACAGTTTAAACCCATGGAGGTAACACCATGTATGTTGATGAGTATGTAATCTCAGGATTAGTTATTATAGCGTTAACTATTGCGTTCTTTGGTGGCGTGTATCGTTTCATTAAAAACGATATTGAAAAGCATAAAGGCGACACTCAACACTAAGTTGAGTGTGGTTTGCGAATGACGTTGTCATTCAATACAGAGTTACTCCAGTAACAAAACCCTCTAAGTATAGGATGCACACAGGCACAGGACGTGTATTGCCTAGACCCAGCTTTTAGCTGGGTTTTTTTATGCAGCTTAGATTTAACCGCTTAGATTAAACCGCTTTGCCGCAACAGTGGCCGCTGGCCCAAGCCCACTGAAAATTGAAACCGCCTAAATGCCCCGTCACATCTAATACTTCGCCAATAAAAAATAAGCCTTTTACTTTTTTGGCTTCAAAGGTTTTTGAGCTGATTTCATCTGTATCCACACCACCTAACGTTACTTCGGCTTTCTTATAGCCTTCGGTGCCGCTGGGGATGAACTGCCAGTTCTGAAAGCGATCGGCAATCTCCTGTAATTGTGCGTGCTTGTATTCTTGTAATGGCTGATTCAAATCTCGTTCAACACAAAATTTTTCAATAACCCGTTCAGGGAAATGCAGTTTGAGAATGTTCATTAAGTGCTTATTCGGATTTTCTTGTTGCTGCTGTTTAAGCGTTTCAAACAAATCTAATTCAGGTAAACATTTCACGGTGATGGTATCGCCCGGTTGCCAGTAAGAGCTGATCTGTAAAACGGCCGGGCCAGAAAGCCCTTTGTGGGTAAATAAAATGTTTTCGCGAAAACTTTGTTTGCCGCATGAAATTTCACTGTCCATGCTCACGCCGCTGAGCCCGTCAAACTGTTGCTTTTCTTTGGCGTCAAACGTGAAAGGTACAAGCCCAGGAGTGGTGGCGGTTACGTTTAATCCAAACTGTTTTGCTATGCGATGACCAAAGTCGGTGGCACCCATGGTAGGAAAACTCATGGCGCCAGTGGCAATGACAAGTGAAGCGCATTGATACTCTGTTTGTTCGCACGTCAAAACAAAGGATTCATCTTCTTGCTTGGCAATGGATTGAATAGGGGTGTTCAAGGCAATCGTCACCCCTAAATCTTCACAGCGTGTCAGCAGCATATTTAGAATGGCTTCGCTTTTGTTGTCACTAAACAGCTGTCCCAGTTTTTTCTCATGCCAAGGCAAGCCGGCTTTATCCACTTCGGCGATGAAGTCCCACTGGGTGTAACGTTTTAATGCTGATTTACAAAAGTGCGGGTTGTTACTGAGGTAATTACTGGGTTCGGTATACATGTTGGTGAAATTACACCGACCACCACCACTGATGAGGATTTTCTTACCGGCTTTATTGGCGTGGTCTAACACTAAGACAGAACGGCCATTTTCGGCGGCACTGATGGCGCACATGAGTCCAGCGGCGCCGGCGCCAATGATGATAACGTCTGAAACGGGCATGAAATTCATCGCAAAATAAAAGACGCCATAATAACAGATAACTTCATTCATATGATGTAGCCGCCCAGTAATATTAAGGGGTTGCTACTGCGATTCCCTTACAATTCCCAACGGTTTCGTAACCGAATTTATCCTCCCTGCAAGGTTTAGTAACAGTCTCTTATGGAAAGTTGAAGTAAAATCGGCCATGGCATAAAGGAGGGATAGATATGTATTGTCCATATTGCGACGGACCCGTTGTTGGAGAGAAGAAGGTAGTTATCGTGGTAGGCACGGGGCCTGCCCATCAGCACTGCCATGAAGAAATGCTACTAACACAGCGCATTTTTAATGGTATGAATTTGACCAATCTTCATTCCGATGGGTTACATTTGTTAAAAGAAATGGTGTTAACTGAGATTAATAGCCGTAATCAAGACCTACAAGCGGTAGAGTTTTTCTAATTCTATTTCATCGTCCGCATAATAATAAGAATGGACGATTATGTTTTCATTCCCTTGAAATACCCTAATAGCCCCCAATATTAGTAAAAACTAATTTGAGAGCTCGTTATGATTTTAGTGTGTCCTGCTTGTTCTGGCCTTAACCGAGTGCCAGATGAAAAACTACAAGATCAGCCCAAATGCGGTAAGTGTGCAACGGCTCTGTTGCCCGATGGCGCCCTAGAAGTGAACAGTGCGCAATTTCAGCGCTTTATTCAAAAAAGTGAATTACCTGTGGTGGTGGATTTTTGGGCCAGCTGGTGTGGCCCTTGTCAGATGATGGCCCCTGTATTTACCAAAGTGGCACAAGTGTTAAAAGGCCGCGCCATTCTGCTTAAAGTGAATACCGAGTCAGAGCAGCAATTATCTGCCCAATATGGTATTCGCAGTATTCCCGCTTTGAAAATCTTCAAGAACGGCACAGTGGTGTCTGACATGGCTGGGGCCTTACCAGAGTCACAACTTAAAGCCTGGATTGAGCAATCTTTGTAACCCTTTGCTGGCTGCGGCTATGGGAAAATCCATGGGCCGTGGCCATAAATCACTCTTTAGTGCCATGAAAAATGTGAATTATGGCATTACCCTATGCGGCTCATTTCGTTCAATCATTCTAAAAATAATAAGAGAAGATTATGACGTTCTTAGCTAAACGGATGTGCTATGTAGTGTTTTTGAGCATGGTCATGCAAACAGCAAGTGCTAATCCGCAACTATTGCAACATGCTCAAGCGGCCAGTCAGGCCATGAGTGCCATGTATATGAAGGCCTTATCCCAAGGCTCGCCCAAATACCAAACCGATTTAGATACCTATAAACAGCAAGCATCGGCCAGTTTGAAAGCCTACCAAGAGCAAAAAGGGGATATGGCGGATCACTGGGCCCAGCGTTGGAATGGATTTGTGGTGGATTTAAAGGCGGAGTACTCCCCTGAATATGATTGGGATGTGGACTCAGCCGTACGTCGTGATGCTCGCGCTTACTTGTCGGACTTATTCCAATACATTCAAAACCAGCCTGTTTATCAACAAGCGGATTACCAGCCGTTATTGGCGCAGGTTGAAATGCAGGCTATTACCGCGCGCTTTTTTGATGTGGCCAGCAGTTACAACGGTACGGTATCACTCTCCCCACAGGATGTTGAAAAACTGGAACCCAAAGCGGCCAGTAAAAAATTCAAGCAACGCATGGATGATCTAGCCAAAGCTCATCCTACACGCAGCAAGCAAATCATTGCCGCCAAAGAAAAGTGGGAGTTTGTGGAAGACAGTGTGGTGAATTATGGCGACCAAAGCGCGCACTTTTTGGTGTATGCCACGAAAAATAAAATCGCTAAAGAGCTACAACATAAGCAGGTGAGCGTGTCTTTGAGTGGGTTTTAACATCTAGGTTTAAAGTCGTACTCATTCCAAAAAGCCTAACTCAAAGCGTTAGGCTTTTTTGTTTTCGTAAGCCATAAAAAAAGCCCAAGTCGTGCTAAACGATTTGAGCTTTTTAGAATTCATGGTACCAGTGGGCGGACTCGAACCGCCACGCCCGAAGGCAACGGATTTTGAATCCGTCGTGTATACCAATTTCACCACACTGGCAGTACCTACAATAATTAAAGGCTTTGTATTACCTATGCTACTCAGTGTGAGTGGTATACATGTATACGCATATCCGATTGGACCACACTGGCAGTACCTGCAAGCTTAGTAAGGTGTTGCAAACCTATGCTTACTTCCCTTCGCGTTGGAAGGTGGCTCGCAAGCCATCGAAATAAGTGGTCGGCATAATACCAGTAATCCGGTGTGAGTCAACGGCTTCGCTGCACTCTTGTGCTGAAAAAGCAGTTATGGAACAAGGGTTTATGGTGTTCGCAGCGAAAATACGCTGGTTTTTTACACAAAGTGAGTAAAACATCCCAGAATCACAGGAGCAATCCTTCGGTTTTCTGTATAATTGCCCGCCTTATTTTGCCTCTGGCCGCTTGAGAGAAGTATGAAGACCAGCGATTTCCATTTTGACCTTCCAGATGAACTCATTGCCCGTTATCCACAGGCGGTGCGCTCCAGCAGTCGTTTGCTATGTCTGCAAGATGGTGAGTTGGCCCATAAACAGTTTACGGACCTTCTCAATCTCGTAGAGCCGGGTGACTTGATGGTGTTCAACAACACCCGTGTGATTCCAGCGCGCTTATTTGGTCAAAAAGAAAGTGGCGGCAAGCTTGAGGCGTTAATTGAGCGTGTGACATCCGATACCACCGCCCTTAGCCATATCAAATGTTCTCGCGCCCCTAAGCCCGGTACTTCGATTGTGCTAGAAGGTTTAGAGGTGCAGGTTACTGGGCGTCAGGATGCGTTATTTGAGTTGAGCTTCAATTTAGAGGCAGGCACCACATTAGTGGATTGGCTGGAGCGAGTGGGGCACATGCCACTACCGCCTTATATGGAGCGCGAAGACGAACTCAGTGATCGCGAACGCTACCAAACGGTTTATAACGAAAAACCGGGTGCTGTAGCTGCGCCAACGGCCGGCTTACATTTTGATGATGAATTATTGGCCGCTCTTAAAGATAAGGGTGTGAACACGGCGTTTGTGACTCTGCACGTAGGCGCAGGCACTTTTCAGCCAGTTAAAGTGGATGATGTGCACAGCCATAAGATGCACAGCGAATGGTTAGAAGTGGATCAAACCACCTGCGATGCCATTCATGCCACGAAAGCGGCCGGTAAGCGCGTGATCGCAGTGGGCACCACCTGCGTGCGCAGCTTAGAGACCGCCAGTAATACCCCTGAGGCTTTAGCTGCAGGTAAGATCTTGCCATTCACAGGTGAGACCGAGATTTTTATTTTCCCAGGCTTTGAATTTAAAACCGTGGATGCATTAGTGACCAATTTCCATCTGCCAGAATCCACGCTGATCATGCTGGTCAGTGCCTTTGCTGGTCGAGGCCCAGTGTTAAACGCTTATGATGAGGCGGTGAAAAATCAGTACCGTTTCTTTAGTTACGGGGACGCTATGTTCCTCACCAAGAACCTTAAGGCGAAAGATCTTTGGGATCAGTAGCCAAATAATTTAAGGCTGAATATCAGTCTGAAAAATTGAGTTAGCCCGAGGTGACATAGGGCTTTACATTCGCAAACTGCGCCTTTGCTTTGACATGGGCGATACAGTAGGAATTGTTATGAGCTTTATGAAATTTGATGT
>JBFEWA010000343.1:0-3525 GCA_041546605.1 Bermanella sp. | reverse complement strand
GCCAATTGATCTTGTAAACGGCTTTCCCGTTGCTCAATTTGGGTTTGTACATTACTTAGTTGAGTGAGCGTGGTGCGGTATTGCTCAATTTCTTGTTGGTGAGCTTGATTAAAGTGCTGCAAGTAGCTCAGGTTGCGTGCCACCTGAGCTGGGTCTTGCTGATTTAATAGCATTTTTAACTGCGGTTCTTGGCCCATTTTATAACTGGCCAAAATGATGTCATTGAGGATGCGTTGTTGTTTGTGTTGGGATTGGCTGAGCGTTTTCTGCTCGGCTTTGAGCTTTTTTAGGCGGTCCCGTTCCTCCTTTAACGCATGCTTAAGCTTGTCGACTTGCTGACTGAGCTTGGCCACTTCTTCGTCACTTTTGCGCAACGAGGACACCAGATCTTTATGATCGTCTTGTGCTTTTTTTAGATACGCTTGCAGCTCATTAATATCATCGCGCAATTTTTTTAAATGCTGCTCGCTTAATTGCTTGGGATTGCCACCTTCTGCTGCGACCTGAGTCGCAGCGAAAGGCAGAGCCAAGAGCAACATCCATGTGGCTAGGATGCGCATTATTGGGTTTTCTCAAGTAACGAGTGGCCTGTCATTTCTGCAGGTTGACCTTCGCCCATCATGTTTAACAAGGTCGGGGCAATGTCACACAGAGAACCGCCGGCTTTTAAATTCACCGCTTTGCCTTGTTGGCTTACATGAATCAAGTTAACTGGGCCTGTGGTGTGTTGTGTCATTGGGCCACCATTTGTGTCCAACATTTGTTCGCAGTTACCGTGGTCTGCCGTAATCAAACATTCGCCGCCCACTTTTAAGATGGCATCGGTGACACGTTTCAAACAGGTATCTAGGGCTTCAACTGCTTTTACGGCGGCATCGAACACACCTGTGTGGCCTACCATGTCACCGTTGGCGTAGTTACACACGATTAAATCGTAAGCTTGATTTTCGATGGCTTCGACCAGTTTGTCGGTAACCTCTGGGGCACTCATTTCAGGTTTTAAATCGTACGTGGCCACATCTGGGCTGTTGATTAAGATGCGTTCTTCACCTGGGTAGGTGTCCTCACGACCGCCACTAAAGAAGAATGTCACGTGGGCGTATTTTTCGGTCTCGGCAATACGTAATTGCGTCTTGCCTAAATTACTGACGTACTCTCCAAGGTCGTTCACCATGGCCGTCGGTGGGAATGCGCAGCTGGTTTTAATGTCCGCTGCGTATTCTGTCATCATCACAAAGTCACTTAATTGCGGACGTGCTGTACGGGTGAAACCGTCAAAGTTGTCTTCCACAAATGCACGGGTGATTTCACGGGCACGGTCAGGGCGGAAGTTCGCAAAGATGATGCTGTCGCCGTCTTCGATTTTCACGGCGTCACCTAAAATGGTGTCATCAATGAATTCATCGTGAATATCGCGCTCGTAAGATGCTAATAAACCCTCTACACCGTTAGCCGCTTGGTAAGTGGCCTTGCCTTGGGTGTACATGTCGTAGGCTTTTTGTACGCGATCCCAACGGTTGTCACGGTCCATGGCGTAATAACGACCTACCAGTGTCGCCAGTTTGGCTTTGTCACCCAGACCTAGGCTGGCCATGTGGGCTTCCATTTCTTCGATGAAAGGTTGGGCACTTTGAGGGGCTACGTCACGACCATCCAGAATGCCGTGTACATAAATGGCTTTGGCTCCGCGTTTGGCCGCCATAGAAGCCAGAGACTTAATATGATCAGAGTGGCTGTGTACGCCCCCTGGGCTCAATAGGCCCAAAAGATGTACGGCTTTGCCTTTGCTAATGGCGGCGTCCATGGCATTCACAAGGGCTGGGTTTTCAAAGAATTCCCCATCTTTAATGCTTTTGTTAATGCGGGTGAAGTTTTGGTACACGATGCGGCCCGCACCTAGGTTCATGTGGCCCACTTCGGAGTTGCCCATTTGGCCATCGGGTAGGCCCACGGCTTCACCAGAGGTGTTGATTAATACGCGCGGGTATTCGGATTTCAGCTTGTCCCACGTTGGGGTATTGGCTTTTGAAATGGCGTTGTCAGTGGCGTCTTCACGCTCACCAAAGCCATCAAGAATAATAAGTGCAACAGGTTTGGGCTGAGTGGACATATGACCCTATCAGTTCTGGTTGATTATGGCGCAGATTTTACCCGTTTGTGCCCAATGATGCCATTGGCCAGTCCATTGTCGCCGGTAAATGTAGTAATCCTCTCTAAGGGAGTGTTGAGTATGGGGAATAACGAGGATTGCATCTTTTGATGCGCGTTAATTGCGGTATACTGCGCACCAAAGAATTTGAGGTGGTATATGGAACAATTTTTGGAATTCGTGGCGAATCATTGGATTTTGGTCAGCGCATTAATCGTTTTATTGGCATTATTGGCGTGGGATAGCAGCCATAAGGCGGGCCCTAAGGTCAGTACTCATGAGGCTACGCGCCTGATTAACCAGAATAATGCCTTGGTGTTGGATATTCGTGAAAAGGCGGATTTCAAAGCGGGTCACTTAGTGGATGCTGTGAATATTCCGAATTCTCAGGTGCTAAATCGCATTTCAGAACTAGAAAAGCACAAATCTGACCCCATTATCGTGGTATGTAAGACTGGGCAGACCGCCTCTGCAGCCAGCAAAGCCTTAAAAGACAACGGTTTTGCGCAAGTCTATCGCCTAGGTGGCGGCATCATGGAGTGGACCAACAATAACCTTCCGTTGGTCAAAAAATAATAACTAGAGAAGTAGTCATGACAGAACAAGCAGCACAAACCGAACAACAAAAGGGCCAATTCGCCATTCAACGTGTTTACATCAAAGATGTGTCTTTCGAGAGCCCAAATGCCCCTGAGGTATTCCGTGGCCAGTGGAAACCGCAGATCAACATGGATTTGAACACGCGCAGCAACAAGCTGGCGGATGACGTATACGAAGTGGTATTGACCTTAACGGTTACCGCAAAGAACGAAGACAAAACTGCGTTCCTAGCCGAAGTGCAGCAAGCGGGTATTTTCAAGATCGAAGGTCTTGAAGGTGGCGCGTTACATCAGACCATTGGCGCTTACTGCCCGAACCTGCTGTTCCCATACGCCCGTGAAGCCATTGACTCTCTAGTGGTAAAAGGCAGCTTCCCAGCTCTAATGCTGGCCCCTGTAAACTTTGAAGCCATCTATGCGCAAAGCCTACAGCAAGCCAAAGCACAGGCTGAGCAACAAGCAGAAGCCACTCATTAATGATTTAATGAGCCTATAAAAAAACCGAGCCTAGCTCGGTTTTTTTATGCCTGGGGTTTTGCTTCCCCTTCTCTTTTTTATGCCTTATTTGGCCCCAGCAAAATCCAATTGGCGCCAAGCTTCATACACGATCACGGCGGTGGCATTGGATAGGTTCAAGCTGCGGCTATCGGGCACCATGGGAATGCGGATCTTCTCGTCTTGGGATAGGGTGTCCAGCATGCTATCGGGTAAGCCGCGGGTTTCTGGCCCCATGACGATGGCATCTCCCGCTTTAAATGGCACATCGGTATGCCAGCG